>DASXBA010000106.1:0-19948 GCA_036406475.1 Thermoleophilaceae bacterium
GCCCCGGCGGCGTCCACACCGACTTCGCCATCGGAACCGGCCGCGAGCACGGCGATCCGGAGCTCGAGGGGATGCTGTCCGCGGACGAGGTCGCCGACGTCGTGATCTTCACGGTCACACGCCCGCGTGACATGCGCATCCTGACCACCACGTTCCGGCCGATGAGCGAGGGCTCGTTCGGCTAGCGGCGACCCTGGTCTCGCGCCGCCCGCTAGCGATCGTACGTCGCGATCGCGCGTAGCGACGCCGCGGTCAGCAGGGCTCCGAGCAGGAGCGTCACGCCCAGGCAGGTGGCCAGCTTGTCGAGCTCCCAGCCGTCGATCACGAGCGAGCGCAGGCCGACGATCACGTAACTGACCGGATTGATGTGGGCGAGCGTCTCCATCACCGGGCTGAGCCTGTCGAAGGGAACGAAGTTCGGCGTCAGGAAGAGCAGCGGGAAGAAGAGGAGGAAGCTCGTGTTGGTGGCCTGCACGTTGCGGGTGCGGAGGGCGACCAGGATCGCGAAGCCCGCGTAGGCGACGCCGAACAGGGCCGCGAGGAGCACGAACACGATTGCGCCGGGCACGCCGGTCTCGATGTGGGCGCCGAGGGCGATCCCGGCGAACAGCACGACCACGGAGGCGGCGACCCCGCGGACGAAGTCGGAGGCCAGGCGGCCGAAGATGATCGAGGAGCGCCTGATCGGCGCGACGAGCAGCTTGTCGAAGTAGCCGTTGTCGATCTCGGTGACCAGGGCCAGGCCGGAGGTGGCGGTGGCGACCGCGAACATGAGCGACACCGGCAGCTGGAAGGCGACGTAGCTCTGGCCCTTCAGGAAGGGCGTGGTGCTCGGAAAGGTCTTCGACACCTGGCCCACGTTCACCGCGAGGAAGAACAGCGGGATGAAGAGCGTGGGGATGGTCGCCTCGGGGTAGCGGGCGATCTCGCGAACCGCGCGGCGACCGAGCAGCATGACCTCGCTCACGCCGCCACCTCCTCCCGCTGTTGCTGCTCCTCCTCCCCGCCCTCGAGGCGGCGGCCGGTGGCCTGAAGGAAGACGTCGTCGAGCGACGGCCGCGCCACCGACATCGCGCCGACGCTGATCCCCTCGCGGTCGAGGCGGCGCACGACCTCCGCGATCGACGCCGCGCCGTCCTCGACGTACAGAGCCAGCGCGTCCGGCTCGGCGATCACCTGCTCGAGGCCCTCGAGGTCGCGCAGCGCCGCCTCGGTGGCCGCCGGGTCCGCGCCCTCGAGCGAGACCGAGACGACGTCGTGGCCCATCTCCTCCTTGAGCGACTCGGGCGTGCCCCCGGCGACGATACGGCCGTCGTCGATGATCGCGAGGCGGTCGCAGAGCTTGTCCGCCTCCTCGAGGTACTGCGTCGTCAGGAAGACCGTGGCGCCGGTGCCGTTGATGCGCCGAACCTCGTCCCAGACCGTGAGCCGCGAGGCGGGGTCGAGGCCGGTGGTGGGCTCGTCGAGGAACAGCACCTCGGGGTCGTGAACCAGCGCGCTGGCCAGGTCGAGCCGGCGCTTCATTCCGCCGGAGTAGGTCTTGATCCGGCGGTCGCCTGCGTCGGCGATGCCGACGAGCTCGAGCAGCTCCTGCGCGCGGCGCGCGCGCTCGGCGATCCCGTAGAGGCCGCACTGGAGCTCGAGCAGCTCGCGCCCCGTCTGCACGGGATCGAGCCCGATCTCCTGGAGGGCGACGCCGATCCGGCGGCGGATCTCGGCGGGGTCGGCGAGCACGTCGATCCCGGCCACGCTGGCGCTGCCGGCGGTGGGGGGCAGGAGCGTGCAGAGCATGCGGACCGTGGTGGTCTTGCCCGCGCCGTTGGGGCCGAGGAAGCCGAAGATCTCGCCGGCCTCGATCCTGAGGTCGATGTCGCGGACGGCCTCGATGCCGCCCTTGAAGGTGCGCCTCAGCGCACGTGCCTCGATCGCCGCCGTTTTGTCTGAGCTGCCCATCCGGCGACCACGCTAGCGAGCGCGGCCCGCCGGCTACTCGTCGCCCGCCTCGAGCCGCCCCTGCTCGTGGTCTCCGTCGCCGCCGCCGTCGCCGCCGCGGTCGAGCAGCGGCCGCAGCAGGTCGAGCGGCAGCGGGAAGACGATCGTCGACGCCTCGTTCGAGCTGATGTCGGACAGCGCCTGGAGGTAGCGAAGCTGGATCGTGATCGGGTTGGGGCTGATCACGTCGGCGGCCTCGGCCAGACGCGCGGCGGCCTGGAACTCGCCCTCCGAGTTGATGACCTTGGCGCGCCGGTTGCGCTCGGCCTCGGCCTGCCGGGCCAGCGCATGCTGCATCCGGTCGGGGATCTCGACGTCCTTGATCTCCACGATCGTGACCTTGATCCCCCAGGGCTCGGTCTGCTCGTCGATGATCCGCTGGAGGCTCTCGTTGAGGTGCTCGCGCTCGGAGAGGAGCGTGTCCAGGTCGGCCTTGCCGAGCACCGAGCGGAGCGTTGTCTGGGCGATCTGGAGGGTGGCGGCCATGTAGTCCTCCACCTCCAGCACCGAGCTGCGCGGGTCGATCACGCGGAAGTAGGTGACGGCCGCCACGCGGACCGGCACGTTGTCACGCGTGATCACCTCCTGCGGCGGGATCCGCAGCGTCAGCGTGCGCAGGCTCACCCGGACCATCCGGTCCACGCCCGGAATCAGCAGGACGAGCCCCGGGCCCTTCTGGTCGATCACGCGCCCGAGCCGGAACACGACCCCGCGCTCGTACTCGCGCAGGACCCGCACCGACGCGGCCGTGAGCACCAGTCCGGTGAACACGACAACGGCGAGTATCACGAGCACGGCGATCAGCATGGGTCCTCCCAGTCCTCCGCCTTGCGCACGGCCAGCGTCAGGCCGCTGACCCTCTCCACCACGACGCTGTCGCCCTCCTCGAGCTGCTCGCCGTCGCCGGCCCAGCTGTCGCGGGCCCGCCAGAGCGCGCCGTCGAGGAACACCTGCCCGCCTCCGTTCGCCCAGCTGCGCACCACGCCCATGTGGCCCGCCAGCGCCTCACGGCCCGACGAGGCGCGCAACGACCTCGTGGCCAGGGTCTTACGGGCGGCGATGGCGATCCAGACGCCGGCCACCGCGAGCGCGGCGAGGATCGCCAGCAGCACCACGGCGAGGCCCCCGCCGGCGCCCGCGATCGCGAGCGCCGCGCCGGTCGCGACGCCCACGGCGCCGACCGCTCCGAGGACGCCGAAGGGCGCGTGCGCCTCGGCCACCAGAAGGGCGGCCCCGACGAGCAGTAGAACGACGCCGACGACGACCATTTGCCTCTGCCACGGATGGTAGACCCCGCGCTCGTCCGGCCCGTCCCGCGCGGCGCGGGTTTCGCCTCCCGGTGCGCCTAACTCGGCGAACGACGGCCGGGTGGAAGACCGGCCTGATCCGCTCGAACGTCCCTGAGTGCCCCCTATAGGGGGTAGCGAGGGACGTTCGGCGGCTCCGGGGCTTTCCTTACCCCGCTACTGGGCGCTCGCGCCGAACACCACGCGCAAGCGCGGGCAGGTCTAAAGATCCAGCACGACCTTGCCGGTGGCGCGCCGCTGGTCGATCAGGCGCATCGCCTCCGCGCCCTGCTCGAGCGGGAAGCGGGCGCCCACCAGCGGCTTGACCGCGCCCGACTCGATCAGGTTGTCGATCTCCTCGGCGATCTCCCGGACGACGTCGGGCTTGGGCATCACGAAGGCGCCCCAGCCCGCGCCGATGACCTCGGTGTTGCGCAGCAGCAGCCGGTTGACCTTGACCTCGGGGATCGAGCCCTCGGTGAAGCCGACGACCACCACCCGTCCCTCCTCGCGGAGAGAGCGCAGGCTGTCGGTGAAGCGGTCGCCCCCGACGGGGTCGACCACCACGTCGACACCGCCGTCGGTGAGCTCCTGGACCTGCTCGCGCCAGGCGCCGTCCGAGCGGACCACCTCGTCGGCGCCGGCGGCGCGCGCCACCTCCTCCTTCTCGTCCGTGGAGACGACGGCCACGGTGCGGGCGCCGAGGCCCTTGGCCACCTGAAGGGTGGCGGTGCCGACGCCTCCGGCGGCGCCGTGGACGAGCACCCTCTCGCCCTCGGCCAGCCGGCCGCGGGTCTTCAGCGAGAAGTAGGCCGTGTGGTAATTGAGGACCAGCGCCGCGCCCTCGGCGAAATCGAGCCGGTCGTGCAGCTTGAAGGTCATGTGGGCCGGCGCGACGGCCACCTCGGCCCAGCCGGCGAGCATCGTCATCGCCGCCACGCGGTCGCCGGCGGAGACGGCGGCGCCATCCGGGGCCGAGCGGACGGTGCCGGCCACCTCGGCGCCGGGCACGAACGGCGGCTCCGGCTTGAACTGGTAGAGCCCTCGGCTCTGGAGGACGTCGGGGAAGGACACGGCGCTGGCCTCGACGTCGATCAGCACGCCCTCGCCCGGCGTGAGCATGTGGCTCGGCTCGGGCTCGGGGACGTCGACCAGCTCGACGGCGTCCGGCCCGGAGAGCTCCTTCACCTGGAGTGCGCGCACGGGGCGCGATTCAATCAGTCTCGAGGCGCGCCCTGCCGAGACGGCTTGCGGCACGGGAGCGAGACGGCTCCTCCTGCCAGCGCAGGTAGCCGACGATCCCCACGAGCACGCCGGCGAAGGTGAAGACGCTCCAGAGCGCGCCCTGCGCGAGCTGCGCGGCGATCGGCGCGGGGCAGGTATCGGCCACCGCCCAGCCCATCCCGAAGATCGCGGCGCCCACCACATGCCGCCGTGCCGGTCTCGTCGTCTCCCAGCGGACCGGGTCGCCCGTGAGGAGCGCGCGTGCGTGCAGGCGGCGCATGAGACGGGTGCCGAGCAGGCCGACCGCAACGGCCGTGCCCATCATCAGATACAGGTACGGATCGCGGAGCAGGAGCATGTCGCGGATCCGGTCCGGGTCGACGAACTGGCCCCAGGACATCGCAACGCCGAAGACGGCGCCGAGGCCGAGCGCTGCCAGCCGGGCCCTCACGCGACCGCCCTGATGACGAACGACACCGCAATCGCGGTCGCCATGAAGGTGCCGGTGGCGACGAAGCTGGCCGGCGAAGCCACCGACGTCCCGCCGATCCCGTTGCCGGAAGTGCAGCCGCCCGCGTACTTGGCGCCGAAGCCCACGAGCATGCCGGCGGCGAACAGCGTGCCGCCCACGGCCGCGTAGGCGTGCGAGCCGAAGCTGCGCGTGAGCCAGCCGTAGCCGTCGCCGACGCTGGAGCCCCCGGCGAGCAGGCGGAAGGCGAGCGCGCCGCCCATCACCCCGAGCAGGAACCACAGCTTCCAGCCGAAGGAGCTGCTCCGCCCGGTGGCGCGCTCGACCAGGCTCGAGTAGCCGCCCACCACGCCCACGCGCTCGTTGATCAGCGCGAACAGGCCGACCGTGACAAGTCCGATCGCCAGGCCGATCACGTACCAGGCCGGCCGCTGGGAGAGAAGGTCTTTCACAACTTTTGCTTACCCGTTTACCGTGCCGGGAATGTCCCGGCGGGCGGCAATCCTCCTCGCGCTCGCGGCGAGCCTCTCGGCAGGCTGCGGGGCGTCGACGCGGGAAGACCCGGCCGGCGGCGCCTGGCCGCAGCTGCATCCGCCCCGCGACCGGACCCGTGCGGTCGTCTGGGCGGTGGGCGACGGCGCGGACGGCAGCGCTCCGGCCAAGAAGCTTGCGCGCCGGATCCGGGGCGGGCATCCCGACTGGTTCCTCTACCTGGGCGACGTCTACGAGGGCAACACCCTCTCGCAGTTCCGGCGCCACTACGACAGCGTCTACGGCCGGCTCAAGAAGATCACCGCGCCTACACCGGGCAACCACGAGTGGCCGGCGCACCGAAGAGGCTACGACCGCTACTGGAAGGGCGCCAAGGGCGGGCGGACGCCCGCGTACTACGTCTTCTCGCTGGCGGGCTGGCGCATCTTCAGCCTCAACTCGGAGGCGGCGCACGACAGCCACTCGCGGCAGCTGCGCTGGCTTCGGAAGGAGCTGGCCCGCCGGCCCGGCAGCTGCTCACTCGCCTTCTGGCACCGCCCCCGCTACAGCGCCGGCTTCCACGGCGACGAGCGCGACATCGCCCCGTTCTGGCGGGCGCTGCGCCGCCACGCCGTGCTCGTGCTGAACGGGCACGACCACGACCTCCAGCGCTTCCGGCGCCGGAACGGGATCGTCGAGCTCGTGGACGGGGCGGGCGGGCACGAGCGCTATCCGCTTCACCCCGGTAGGAAGGCGCTGGCCTTCGGCGACGACCACGACTACGGCGCCCTGCGGCTCGTCCTGCGCCGCGGCCGGGCGTCTTTCGCGTTCGTCAGCGCCGGCGGCCGGAAGCTCGACTCCGGCCGCGCGAGCTGCCGCCTCCCCGGAACACGTCCCTAGCGAGCTGCTGCATTCCGGGGATCAGCTCGGCCAGGTCGGCCGTGCGTCCCCGCCGCACGTAGTCGTGGGCGTAGGCCTCGGCGGTGACGATGATGCTCGCGTACGCCAGCTCGTCGCGCTCGGGCAAGCTCGGGTCCTGGCGCCGGGCCAGCCCGGCGAAGGTCTGGAGCTGGGCCACCCAGCGCTCGATCGCCTGGCGGCGGGCCTCGAGGCCGGCGGGGCCAACCGAGTGGACCTCGACGAGAAAGGCGCGCGCGGCCTCGGGCCGGTCGCGGCACCAGAGGAAGTAGGTGGCCATCCCCTCGTCGAGCGCCTCCTCCCAGCCGTCGCCCCCCAGCGAGGCCTCGACCGAGGCGCCGATGAACGCGTCCGTGAGCCGCTCGTAGGCCTCGACGAAGCACGCCTCCTTGCTCTCGAAGTGCTCGTAGAAGGCGCTGCGCGAGGTGCCGGCCACGCCCACGATGTCGGCGATCGTCGTGTGCGCGTAGCCGCGCTCCGCGGCGCAGCCGAGAATCGCGCGCCGCAGCCGCTCGCGCTGGGAGCGCCCGACCTCCTCCGGCCCGAGCGTGTGCCTGCCGGCCGGGATCCGGAGCGCGGGGTCGATCTTGACGGAGTCCATCGGCTGCAAGTACGGTACCGTACGTCTCGGAGTACGCGGGAGTATCTCCGACAAGGGCAAGGACAGGGGGAGCGAGATCTCGATGAGCAGGGGTACTGCTGCGCTGGTGATTCTTGTGTTCGGCCTCGCGGGGGCACTGGGGGGCGCCCCCGCGAGCGCCGCCCCTGCGCCGCCGTCGATCCAGGTCCTCTCGAACCGGGCCGACCTGATCTCCGCGGGCGACGCGCTCGTGGCGATCGGGCTGCCGTCCGGCACGGACGCACGCTCCGTTCGCGTGACGGTCTCGGGCCGCGACGTGACGAGCTCCTTCGCGGAGCGCCCGAACGGTCGCTACGAGGCCCTGCTCACCGGGCTCGCCGTGGGCGACAACGTCCTCACCGCCCGGCTGCGCAGCGGGGCCGGCGCCAAGCTCACGATCGTCAACCACCCGAACGGCGGGCCGGTGTTCTCGGGCCCGCAGGTCAAGCCGTGGACCTGCCAGAGCACGGCCACGGACGCCCAGTGCAACGAGCCCGTCTCCTACAGCTACCAGTACAAGTCGTCGCTCACCGGCCAGCTCCAGAGCTACGACCCGGCCAACCCGGCGTCCGACGTGGCCGACACGACCACGGACCAGGGCAAGACGGTCCCGTTCATCGTCCGGACGGAGACGGGCTACCAGGACCGGGACCAGTACAAGATCACGGTTCTCTACGACCCGAAGAAGCCGTGGGCCGCCTGGAGCCCGCAGGCGCAGTGGAACCACAAGCTGCTGATCACGCACGGCGCGAGCTGCGGGATCGAGCACCAGTCGGGCTCCGCCCCGAGCACCACCGGCGACACCGTGGCCGGGGGCAGCCCCACCGAGGCGCTCGGCCGGGGCTTCGCGGTCATGTCCACCGCGCTCGACAACGCAGGCCACAACTGCAACCTCGCAACCGAGGCCGAGTCGCTCGTCATGGCCAAGGAGCACCTGGTGGAGAGCTACGGCGAGATCCGCTACACGATCGGCACCGGCTGCTCCGGCGGCTCGCTCGTCCAGCAGCAGGTGGCCAACGCCTACCCCGGCATCTACCAGGGGATCCTGCCGCAGTGCAGCTTCCCTGACGCCTGGTCCACGGGGCAGCAGCTGGCCGCCTACCACCTGCTTCGCCAATACCTCGAGAACCCCACGAAGTGGGGCACCGGCGTCGTCTGGTCGCCGGCCGACATCGCCGCGGTCGAGGGCCACCCGAACCACGTCAACTCGATCGTCTTCGACTCCGTCTACTGGACCGACCTGGGCGTGCCGGACGACGGCTGCGCGGGCGTCCCGTCGGACCAGGACTACAACGCGACGAGCAACCCGGGCGGCGTCCGCTGCACGCTTGCGGACTACATGATCAACGTCCTCGGCCCGCGCCCGGCGAGCGTCTGGACCGCTGCGGAGGAGAAGGTCGGTCACGGCTTCGGCGGCCTGCCGCTCGGCGACGTCGGCGTGCAGTGGGGGCTCGACGCGCTCGAGAAGGGCCAGATCACGCCCGCGCAGTTCGTGGACCTGAACGCCAGGGTCGGCGGCTTCGACGTCGACATCAACCCGACCGCCGAGCGCAGCGACACCACCGAGCCGGCGCTGCGCAACGTCTACCGGAGCGGCGGCGTCAACGAGGCCAACAACCTCACCTCGGTGCCGATCATCGACCTGCGCGGCCCCGACCCGGGCGCGTTCCACGACACCTACCGGACGTGGACGATGCGGGCGCGGCTCGAGCGCCAGGAGGGCCACTTCCCGAAGAACCACGTGATCTGGTTCGGGCACGCGCCGCTGATCGGCGACCCGAACTACACGACCGAGGGTCTGATCGCGATGGACCGCTGGCTGGCCAAGGTCGAGGCGGACCACAGATCCGTTCCGCTTTCAAGCAAGGTCGCGGACGACCGGCCGAGCGACGTGAACGACCGCTGCTCCCAGATCGAGGCCGTCGAGAGCGTCTCGCTGCCGGGCGTCGGCAAGGTCTGCGAGCTCAAGGAGGTCCAGACGCGGTTCGCCACCCCCGCGATGGTGGCCGGCGAGAGCGTCGAGACCGACAAGAACAAGTGCGCGCTCAAGCCGCTGCGGCGCAGCGACTACTACCCGCTGACGTTCAGCGACGACCAGTGGTCGCAGCTCGAGCACGCCTTCCCGACTGGGGTGTGCGACTGGAGCAAGCCCGGCGTGGACCAGGCGAACACGATCCCGTGGCAGACCTACCAGGACAGCCACGGCAGCGTGGTGTACGGCGGCAAGCCGCTCGGGACCGCTCCGGCCGGCTCGGGCAGCGGCTGGACGAGCGCCTCGTTCTCAGGCTGGCGCGGGGACTAGCTCCGCGGCGGCCTGCGCCGCGGAACCGGCGCAGACCTGGTCGCGGCCGCCTCGCTTGGCCTCGTACAGGCGGGCGTCCGCCTGTGCGAACACCTCCGAGTACTCGAACGGCGTGTCCGCACCGGCCGCTGCCACCCCGAAGCTCATCGTCACGAGCTCGCCGCCGCGCGGCTCGGCGGCGACCGCCGTGCGCAGCTGCTCCGCCAGCGAGGCCGAGCGGTCGAGGTCGGCGCCTGGGAGCAGCACGAGGAACTCCTCGCCGCCGATCCGGTAGAAGAGCTCGAAGGCCCGCAGCTGCTTGCGCAGCTGGTAGGCCACGTCCTTGAGGACCGCGTCGCCCGCGGCGTGGCCGCAGGTGTCGTTGATGCGCTTGAAGTTGTCGACGTCGCCGATCACGACGCCGATCGGCTCGCCGGTGATCAGGGACTGCTGCTCGAGCTCCACGACGCGCTGGTCGAGGGCCTTGCGGTTGAGCATCCCCGTGAGCGGGTCGATCACGGCCTCCGCGCGGTACTTGACGTCGGAGCGCATCAGCACGGTCTGGAACATCGCCACGCAGATGACGAGGGCGGCGGGAGCGATCAGTCGCGGCGGGCTGTCGAGAACCGCCTGGGCGTTGACGCCGAAGGCGACGGCGCACATCAGGACGAGCGTGAAGGCGACCCCGACCGCGATGCCTCGCTCGGAGAAGCGCGCGCCGAGTGTCAGCACGGGAATGGCCAGCCAGGACATCGTCGCGACCTCCGGGCCGCCGGAGATGGCGACCGCGGCGGCCATGATCACCTGAGAGGCGAGCCAGGCGGTGAGGATCGCGTACTCGGGCCGCTTGGAGTGCGGCATCCTGGCGTCGGCCAGGCGAAAGGCGATCACGGCAAGGGCGAGCGGCACAAGCGTCCACCAGCCGAGCCATGGTCCCGAGGCGATGAGGGCGATCCCCAGCACCCCGAACACCGCACGGCGAATGGGCTGGAGGTAGCTGTCCATCTCGAGCATGCGCTCCCGGTCGACGCCGTCGGGAAACAGCCAGGAACCTCCTCGCATGTCACTCCAGTCGGCCCGACACACTGCTACTTGAGGAATTGGACGCTCAAGGGGGGCATCCGGCCAGCCGAGAAGCGAAGAGATGGATTCTGCGCAGACTGAGCAGGGCGGTGCGCAGCGAGGCCAGGTGGGCTGCTCGATGTCGAGTGTCCTGGTGCGCCGCGTGCGAGCCGAGTCCGGCGACGACGGCGTCGCCGCGCTGCTGATCCGCGCGGCGTCACCCCACACGGCCGGGTACCTGGAGGACACCGGGAACTGGATCGACTACCAGCACGCGATCGACCTCTTCGAGGCCGCAGCGGACCTCACGGGCGACGCGGACATCGGGTTGCGCGTGGGCGAGGACATGGTCCGGCAGCACGCCGGGACCTCCGTCGCGACGCTGCTGCGCTCGCTCGGCTCGCCCGAGGCGATCCTCGAGCAGGTGGCCGTGACGGTGACCAAGTTCAGCACCGTCACCGCCATGGAGCCGCTGGACGTGGGCCCCGGCCGGGCGCTCGTCAAGGCGTACGCCCGCCCCGGCTACAAGCGCCACCGCCACCTCTGCGACTGGACCAAGGGAGTCCTGTCCCAGGCGACCGTCCTCTTCGGCCTGCCGCCGGCGGCCGTGGAGGAGTCGCAGTGCCAGCTCGACGGGGCCCTCGAGTGCCTCTACACCGTGAGCTGGGACGCCGACCTGGCGAAGGGGGCCGAGGACCCGCAGCAGCTCGTCACAGCGCTCGAGGCCCAGCTCGTGGCGATGGCCGAGCGGCTCGAGAACGTCTATGCCACCGCCAGCGACCTCATCTCCGACGAGGACCTCGACGGCGCGCTGGGGCGCATCACCGACCGCGCCGCCACGGCGGTGCGGGCGCCGCGCTACCTGCTGGCGGTTCGCATGGGCGCGGGCGATCAGCTGCGTATCCACCACCGCGGCTTCGACGACGCCGACGTGGTGGAGGAGGCGCAGCGACTGGCGGACGACCAGGCGGTGGCCGAGTCGGGCTCGCGCCTCGTGGTCGACGTCTCATCGGACCGCCGGCACTACGGCCGCCTGATGGCCATCTACCCCACGGAGTCGAGCTTCTTCGTCCAGGAGCGGGAGCTCCTCGAGGTCTACGCTCGCTATGCCGCGGCGGTGCTCGACACCGCCACCGCCCGAGCGGCTGCGGTGAGCCAGCACGACCGGGCCAGCGCCCTGCTCGAGCTCTCGCGAGCGGTCGCCGCCGCAGGAACGAGCGAGGAGGTCGCGCTGCGGCTGGCCGAGGCCGTCCCCTCGGTGGTCGACTGCGACCGCACGGGGGTCTTCGTATGGAACGAGGCCGAGCGCGTCCTCGAGTGCAGGGCGGCGTTCGGCTACGAGCATGAGGATGGCGCCCGGCTGCGCGAGCTGCGCATCACGACCACCGACACGATCCACCTCGGCCAGATGCTCACCGACGCTCAGCCCGGTCCCCTGTTCTTCGATCAGGACACCGATGACCCGTTCGTCCGCCGGCTCCTCGACGAGTTCGCGTCCGCCGGCGTGGTGGTGGTCCCGATCGCCGCGCGGGGGAGCTTCTTCGGAATCCTCACGGTCGCGGTCGTCTCGGGGGAGGAGCGGCTGGAGCCCACGCCCGAGGTCCTCGACCGGCTGGCCGGCGTGGTCGCCCACGCGGCCACCGCACTGGCCAACGGCCGCCTGGTCGACCGAATGGCGCAGGAGGCGCGGCACGACAGCCTCACCGGGCTGCTCGGTCACCGGGCTCTCCAGGAGACGCTCCAGGCGGCCACGAACCAAGAGGCCCACGAGCCCTTCAGCCTCGCAATGGCCGATATCGACGACTTCAAGGCCGTCAACGACACCCACGGGCATCAGGTGGGCGACGAGGCGCTCTGCCACGTCGCCGACGTCCTGCGCCGCAGCGTGCGCAACGAGGATCAGGTCTTCCGCATGGGCGGCGAGGAGTTCTGCGTGCTGCTGCCGGGGCTCGACGGCCCCGACGCCTTCGCGGTAGCCGAGCGGCTGCGCGAGGCCGTGGCCGACGGCGGCTTCGAGGTCCCGCTGCGCATCAGCGTGGGCGTGGCGAGCTTCCCGGTCGACGGCACTTCCCGCGAGCAGCTCCTCGGACGCGCCGACACGGCCCTCTACGCCGCCAAGCGCTCGGGCAAGAACCAGACGAGCGCCTTCGCCGCGGCGTAATACGTAGTCCGGTGCTCGCCCGATCGGCGATCGGGATGCGCTCCTCCTCCGATACGGTCCCGGCGTGGCGGAGTTCGCGGGCCAGACGGCGGTCGTGACCGGTGCCGGCTCCGGCATCGGCCGCTCGACGGCGCTCCTCCTCGGCCGCCTGGGCGCCCGCGTCCACGCAGCCGACATCGACAAGGCGAAGGCGGAGGCCGTGGCCTCCCAGATCGGCTCCGCGCGTGCCCACGCGGTCGACGTGAGCGACCCGGCCGCCGTCGAGGCGTTCGCGGAGGCGGTGTTCAGCGAGGAGCGCGCGGTCGACGTGCTGCACAACAACGCGGGCATCGGCCACGCCGGGCCCGTCGACGAGACGAGCCTCGAGGAGTGGCAGCGTGTGCTCGGCGTGAACCTCATGGGCGTGGTCCACGGGATCCACTACTTCGTGCCGCGCATGCTGCGCCAGGGCCGTCCCGGCCACGTGGTCAACACCGCCTCCCTGGTCGGGCTGGTGGCCGTGGCCGAGATGGCGCCATACGCAACCTCGAAGCACGCCGTGGTCGGGTTGAGCGAGTCACTCAACGCCGAGCTGTCGCCCCGCGGTGTCCACGTGAGCGCGATCTGCCCCGGCTTCATCAACACGCCGATCATCGACGGCGCCTACCTCGACGGCGAGCTCGCGGGCCAGCGCAGCCGCATCAAGAGCTTCTACGAGCGCTTCGGCTCCTCGCCGGACGTGGTGGCCGACGCGGTGGTCGACGCGATCCGCGGCAAGAAGATGATCCGGACCGTGCCGCGTCATCACGTCGTGCTCAACTGGGCGCTCCGGCGGATCTCGCCACGCGCCGCGCAGCCCCTGGCCCGGGCGAGCACGCGCCTCATTTCGGGACGGGGCTGACCCGCAAGGAGCCGAGAAGTTACTGTCCACCGTCCTAACGGTTCCGAGAACGGAACCGAAAACTGTTCTATGAGGAGAGTGGCGCGGATGAGCGTGGCGGCACGGGATGCCATCCCAGAGATCCAGCCGGTCGAGCATGAGACCCGCGACAGGGTCATCACCGGCATCGTGACGGTGGCGCCTGTGGTCGCGCTGGCCGTTGCCTGCTGGCAGGCCTGGTCGCACCTCCTCCACTGGCACGACCTCCTCGTCTTCGGGCTGATGTACGCGGTCACCGGCCTCGGCGTGACCGTGGGCTTCCACCGGCATCTGACCCACCGCAGCTTCTCCACCAGCAAGGGGCTCCGCGCGACGCTGGCGATCCTCGGCTCCGCGGCCATCGAGGGGCCCGTGATCTCGTGGGTCGCGGATCACCGCAAGCACCACACCTACGCGGACAAGGAAGGCGACCCGCACAGCCCGCACGTCGGGCACGAGGGCGGCTGGCGGGGGGCGCTCGGCGGACTCGCGCACGCGCACGTCGGCTGGCTCTTCATCCACACGCAGCGCGGCGCCAGGGCGCGCTACGCGCGCGACCTGGTCGCCGACCCGCAGGTGAGTTTCGTCGACCGCACCTTCCTCGTCTGGGCCCTTGGCGGGCTCGCCGTGTCCTTCGGCCTGGGGGCGCTCATCGGCGGCTCCTGGGTCGCCGGGCTCACCGGCCTCCTCTGGGGCGGGGGCGTGCGGATGCTGATCGTCCACCACGTCACCTACAGCATCAACTCTCTCTGTCACTTCTTCGGCCGTCGGCCCTTTGCGACCGACGACCGGTCCTACAACCTCGCCTGGCTCGCACCGTTCACCTTCGGCGAGGCCTGGCACAACAACCACCACGCCTTCCCCACCTCGGCGCTCCACGGCCTTCGCCGCCGCGAGTTCGATGTGTCCGGGCTGGTGATCCGTGGCCTCGAGAAGGTCGGCCTCGTCTGGGACGTGGTCCGCGTCGATCCCGCTCGGATCGAGCGCGAAACGATCGCCGAGGCCGCCTGACGCAGACTTGCTAGCCCGCACCGCGCCACTTCGCGACGAGCTCGAGCGAACGCTCCCCGACCGGCCGTTCGCGGTCGAGCTCTGGGACGGGACTGCGGTGCCGGCAACCAACGGGGCCGGCGGACCGACGTTCAGCGTCCGCTCGCCGGCGGCCGTCGCGCACGCGCTGAGGGCCCCCGGACAGCTCGGCCTCGGCCGCGCCTACGTGTCGGGCGAGATCGATGTCGACGACCTCGACGCCGTGCTCGACCTGCTCGGCAACTGGGAGCCGCCGCCGATCGACAGCTCCGCCCGCGTTCGACTCTTGCTTGCGGCGGCCCGGGCCGCGGGTATCCAGCGGCCGCCGCCGGTCCCGGCCGCCGAGCTCAAGCCGCGCGGGCGGCGCCACTCGAGCGAGCGCGACGCCCGCGCCGTGCGCCACCACTACGACCTACCCGGCGACTTCTTCGCGCTCTTCCTCGGCGAGTCGATGACATACAGCTGCGCGCTCTGGTCGCGCGGGGCGAAGACCCTCGAGGAGGCGCAGGAGCAGAAGCTCGAGCTCGTCTGCACCAAGCTCGGCCTGAAGGAGGGCGAGCGCGTGCTCGACGTGGGCTGCGGCTGGGGCAGCTTCGCGATCCACGCGGCCTCCCACCACGGCGTGAAGGTCGTGGGCATCACGCTCTCGCAGCCGCAGGCCGAGCGCGCCCAGCGGAAGGTGGCCGAGCTCGGCCTCAGCGACCGGGTGGAGATCCGCGTGGCCGACTACCGCGAGCTCGCGGACGAGCCCTTCGACGCCGTGGCGAGCATCGGCATGGTCGAGCACGTGGGCTCGAGCAAGATCGACCTCTACGCGCGGGAGCTCGCACGGATGGTCCGCCCCGGCGGCCGGCTGCTCAACCACGGCATCGCCCGGCTGCGGCACGGCGAGCCCGAGGCCGGCGCGTTCTCGGAGCGCTACGTGTTCCCCGATGCCGCCCCGCTGCACCTGTCGCGGATCATCACCGCGGTCGAGCGCGCGGGCTTCGAGACCAAGCACGTCGAGGGACTGCGGCTCGACTACGCGGAGACCCTGGGGCACTGGATCCAGCGCCTCGACGACAACATCGACGAGGCCACCCGCCTGGCCGGCACCGAGCGTGCCCGCGTCTGGAGGCTCTACCTGCGGGCGGCCCGCAACGGCTTCCGGACCGGCTTCACGTCGGTCTACCAGGTGCTCGCGGACCGGCCCGCCGCTTAAGCAAGCCGCCCGACCGCCGATAGGGCTCTCGTGGGCCCGCTTCGCCTCGATTCGAGGAACCGGCGCCGTGCCGTGCGCTACGCGGCGTTCGGGAACGTGCTGCCGATCGCGATCGCCGTCGCCACCGACTTCGGCTCGCACCCGACGGTGTTCTTCGTCGGCGCGATCGGGGGCTGCATCGCCCCGATCGTCGTCAACGGCGTGACCCGCCGCCATCCCGTGCCGTTCTACGCGGCGGCCTACGGCGGCCTCCTGGCGATCACGATGATGCAGGCGCACTCCGGCGGAGCGGCGTCCGGCTATTCGATCCTGCTCCTGATGGCGATGATCTGGTTCGGGCTCCAGGGCAGCGATCGCGAGATCCTCGCCGGCGGCATCGTGCTGGCGGCCTGCGCCTACCTGCCGATGCTCGTGATCGGCCCGCCGGCGTTCCCGGTCCACTGGGGCAACGCCACGCTGCTCGTCCTGATCGGCTTCGCTGTGGCCGGCTCGCTGCGGGCGGTGACCCGCGAGACCGCCCGGCTCACCTCCCAGCTGCGTCAGCAGGCGGTGATCGACGACCTCACCGGGCTGCTCAACCGGCGCGGCTGGTGCGAGGCGGCGGAGCGAGGCCTCGCCCGCGCGGCCCGCGCCCGCAAGCCCGTCGGCCTCGTCCTGCTCGACCTCGACGGCCTCAAGGAGCTCAACGACAGCATGGGCCACGACGAGGGAGACCGGCTCCTCCGCGACACCGCCGACCGGATGCGCGCGACCTTCCGCGCCGGCGACGTCCTCGCCCGGCTCGGCGGCGACGAGTTCGTGGCCCTGCTCGGCGACTCGACGCTCGAGCACACCTTGCTCGCGGTCGAACGCCTGCGGGAGGCCACCCCGCCGGTGGGCGCCTTCTCCGCCGGGGTCGCCGTGTGGGAGGGCGACGAGGAGCTCGACGACATGCTGCGCCGGGTTGACGCCGGCCTCTACGCCGCCAAGACCGAGGGCGGCGGCCGGACGCGGCTGTCGCCGGCGGCGTTCGACCCGAGCGCGCTCTAGCAGCCGTCGGCGTAGGCCGGCTCGGGCATCCGCCGCCGCTCGATCTCCGGCTCGGGCTCCGCCTTGGCCGGCTCGAGCAGCGCCAGCGCGAGGCCGATCGCCGCCGCCGCCAGGCCCGCGCCAATGAAGAACGCCAGGTGGTAGCCGCCCGTGAGGGCCTCCGCTCGCGACTCGCCGGAGGCGAGCAAGTTGCCCGTGTGTGTGGATGCCAGGGTGGCGATCACCGCCAGGCCGAGCGCGCCGCCCACCTGCAGCGAGGTGTTGACGAGCCCGGAGGCCAGGCCCGAGTCCTCGCTGGTGGCGCCCGACATCGCCAGCGTCATCAGCGACGGGAACGAGAGCCCCGCGCCGATCCCGAACAGGACCATGGCCGGCAGCAGATCGCCGATGTAGTCGGCGTCCGCGGGCGCGCGCGTGAGGTAGAGGAGGCCCGCCAGGAGCAGCGCCAGCCCGGGGATCAACGTGGCTCGCGCTCCGAAGCGCGTGTTGAGCCGCGCGGAGAATCCGAGCGAGAGCGTGCCGATCAAGAGGGCGACCGGCAGGAAGGCGGCGCCGATCTGCAGCGCGCTGTAGCCGAGCACCTTTTGCATGAACAGCGTGCCCAGGAAGAACATCCCGAACAGCGCCGCGACCATCAGCATCTGAACCAGGTTGGCGCCGGACACGTTGCGCGAGCGGAAGATCCGCAGCGGCATCAGCGGCGTGGCCGCGCGCGCCTGCCGCAGCACGAAGCCCGCCAGCAGCACGAGCGCGACGGCGCCGAGGCCGAGGGTGTGCGCCGAGCCCCAGCCGTAGCTGCCGACCTCGAGAATCGTGTAGACGCCGAGCATCAGGGCGCCGGTCACGAGCACGGCCCCGGTCACGTCGGCGCCCGCCCGGATGCCGATGCCCTCCCGGCCGTCGACGAAGCGCGTGGCCAGCAGCGCGGCCGCGACGCCGATCGGCAGGTTGACGAAGAAGATCCAGTGCCAGCTCAGCGCCTGCGTGAGGACCCCTCCCGCGAGGAGCCCGATCGAGGCGCCGGCCGATGCGACGAAGCTGTACACGCCGATCGCCTTGGCCTGCTCCCGCGGCTCGGGGAACATCGTCACGATCATCCCGAGGATCACGGCGGAGGTGGTGGCGCCGCCCACGCCCTGCACGAAGCGGGCGCCGATCAGCACGCCCTGGCTTTGGGCCAGGCCGCAGACGAGCGACGCGGCGGTGAAGAGGGCCAGGCCGCCGAGGAAGACGCGCTTCTGGCCGATCAGGTCGCCCAGCCGTCCCGCGAGGAGGAGCAGGCCGCCGAACGCGATCAGATAGGCGTTCACCACCCAGGCGAGGTCCGACTGGTCGAAGCCGAGGTCGCTCTGTATCGACGGCAGCGCGACGTTCACGATCGTCTGGTCGAGGACGATCATCAGCATCCCGACGCAGAGGACGACGAGTGCTGTCCAGCGTCTGCGGTCGATCATCTGGGCGCCTCCTTTGCCTCGCGCGAGAGATCCTGGACGTACTGCGCCACGAGCGCGGCCATCCGCCGCCTCGAGCGCGCATCGGCGGCCTCGGCCCTCGCCGGCGGCGCACCCATGTCCCTCTCTTCCGTTGTCCGACGTTGTACGATGATTGCCGTACCTTATCAAAAGTACGATGGCTGTCGTACAACAGGAAATCTCCCACCCCACACGCGACGAGCTCGAGCTCAGCGCGGTCCTCCATGCGCTGAGCGACCCGGTCCGCCTGAAGATCGTGGCCGCGCTCGCCTCCGAGGCCGAGCAGTCGTGCGCCAGCTTCGACGTGCCGGTCACCAAGTCGACCTGCACCCACCACTTCAAGGTGCTCCGCGAGGCCGGCGTGATCCGCCAGCGCCAGGAGGGCACCTCGCGCCTCAACACCCTGCGCCGCGACGACCTCGAGGCCCGCTTCCCCGGCCTGCTCGACTCGGTGCTGCGCGCGGCCTAGCCGCGCCTATCGATCGGGAGTTGGATCGCTATGCGACTCAAAGTCCGATCGATACCCGCGGCCCGACGGCCGCCGGCTACGCAGCCGTGAGCTGGTAGTCGCGCGTGTCGAAGCGGCGCGTCTTCTGCCACAGGCGCCAGGTGAAGCCGGGCCACCAGACGCCGTTGCGCCCGTTCTCGTCGATGTACCAGCTCGCGCAGCCGCCCTTGTTCCAGACGCTCGCGCGCAGGCGCTCGTCGGTCTTGCGGTTGAAGGCGTCGTAGACGTCGGACCTGACCTCGACCGAGGTCACGCCGCGCCGGTCCATCTCCTTGACGCACTCGACCACGTAGTTCACGTGCGCCTCGGTGGTGAAGATGATCGAGTTGTAGCCGCCCGCGCTGTTGGGCCCGACGAGCAGGAAGAGGTTGGGGAAGCCGCTGATCGCGGTGCCGAGGTAGGCGCGCGGGCTGCCGTTCCAGGCCTCCTTGAGCGTGCGGCCGGCGCGGCCGCGCACGCGGTCGAAGCCGGGGTTGTCGAGCGCCTTGAAGCCAGTGCCCATGATGATCGTGTCGACCTCGCGCTCCTCGCCGTCGGCGGTGACGATCGAGCCGGCCCGGATCTCCTCGATCGGGTCGGTCACCACGTCGGAGTTGGGCTGCGTGAGCGCGGGGTAGTAGCTGTCCGAGAGCGTGATCCGCTTGCAGCCGAGCGTGTAGCTCGGGGTGAGCTTGGCGCGCAGCTCGGGGTCGGCCACCTGCGACCCCAGGTGGCGGCGCGCGATCTTCTCGAAGCCCGCCGACAGGCGGCGGTCGACGATCGTGCCGAAGACCGTCGTCTCGTGGGCCAGGTAGAGCGCTCCGCGCAGCAGCCGCTGCGTGGCGGGCAGCCGCTGCCACAGCCGCCTCTCGAAGCTCGTGACCCTCCGGTCCGGGTCGGGCATCACCCACGAGGGCGTGCGCTGGTAGAGGAAGAGCCCGTCGACGTGCGGCTGGATCCGCGGCACGAACTGGACGGCGGACGCTCCCGTGCCGATCACGGCAACGCGCTCGCCGCGCAGGTCGTGGTCGTGGTCCCAGTGCGCCGAGTGGAACATCGTGCCCTCGAAGGAGTCGAGCCCGGGCAGGTCGGGGACCGACGGCTCGCTGAGGCCGCCCATGCCGCCGACGAGCACGTCGGCCGTGACCTCGTCGCCCCCGGTCTGGAGCGTCCAGCGACGCTCGTCGTCGTCCCAGGCCGCGCCCTGGACATCGGTGTCGAACCGGATGTACGGCATCACCCCGAAGTCCTCGGCGCAGCGGCGGAGGTACTCGCGGATCTCGCTCTGGAGCGGGTAGAAGCGCGTCCAGTTGGGGTTCGGGGCGAACGAGTACGAGTAGAGCGCGGAC
>DASXBA010000107.1:0-2664 GCA_036406475.1 Thermoleophilaceae bacterium
GCCTTGGGCTCGGTCATCGCGGCGCGCAGCAGCGTGAGGATCGGGTTGCGCGTGCCCTGCTCGTCCCAGATCCGCACGAACAGCTCCACCAGCCGGCGTCCGGCGCGGTGGCGGCCGTCCGCCACGATCCTCGGCAGCTCCGCCTCGGGGTCGATCGGCCACTCGATGGCCGCGCCGAGCAGGTCGGCCTTGGTCCCGAAGAAGTGCACCACGAGCGCCGCGTCCACCCCGGCGTCCGCGGCGATCGCCCTCATGGAGGCCGCCTCGTAGCCACGCTCGGCGAACAGGCGCCGCGCCGACCGCAGGATCTCCTCGCGGGTGGAGCTCGCGCCCGGCCGCCTGCCGGTGCGCGGCGTCCGCGTGCGCCGATTGCCGGAAGTGCTCACGGATCAGAGCTTGACATATTTATTCAACGCTGTAAAGTCATCGCTGTGAAATCATCAGCGTTGAACAAACGGACCGAACTTGCGCAGAGCGCTCGGGAACCGGGCGGGGCGAGCGCATGGGCGCGGAGTGCTCGGGAATCGCACCCGGCGCGCGCATTGCCGCGGGCATTCGCCTTCGTCGTCGTGGGCGCCCTCCTCCTGCTCGCGTTCACGAGCGTCTTCGTCAGCGGCTTCCACGAGCCGCGCCCGAACGGCGTGGAGATCGGGGTCGTGGGCGGACCGGCGGCCGTCGAGCAGGTCCGCTCCGCGCTCGCCCAGCGCGGCTTCGACGTCCGCGGTTACACGACCGAGGCGGCCGCGCGGCGCGCGCTGCTCGACCAGGACGTCCACGGGGTGCTGGTCACCGGCTCCGACCGCATCCTGGTTGCCGGCGCCTTCGGGACGCCGCCCACGCAGGCGATCACGACAGCGCTCACGAACGCTGCCCGCGCCCAGGGGCGCACGGCGAGCGTGCGCGACATCAGGCCCCTGCCGGCGACCGACTCCAGCGGCCTCTCGTCCCTCTTCACCGTGTTCGGGACGGTCGTCCCGAGCATGATCTTCGGGGCGCTGCTCGCGATCGCCGGCCGCTCCCTCCCGCCCGCCTCGCGCTGGGCCGCCCTGCTGCTGTACGCGGCGCTGGCGGGCGTGGTCGTCGCCTTCAGCGTCGACACCCTGGTCGGCGCGCTGCCCGGCCACTTCTGGGCAATCGCCGGCCTCGCCGGGCTCCTCGCGCTCGCGGTCTCCTCCCTGTGCCTCGCGCTCGGCCGCCTTCTTGGCCCGCCGGGCGTGGCCTGCGCCGCCCTGATCGTCGTGCTGCTCGGGCAGAGCTCGACCGGCGGCGCGCTCACGTACGAGCTCGAACCGGGCTTCCACCACGCCCTCTCGCAGCTCCTGCCGAACGGCGCCGCGCTCACCGCCCTGCGCAACACCGTGTACTTCGGCGGCGCGAACACGGCGGGCGCGATCGCGGTCCTGCTCGCCTGGGTGGCCGCCGGCCTCGGGCTGGATCTGCTCGTGCAGCTGCGGCGGCGAGAGACGCCCGTCCTCGCCCGCGGGCGCGCGACTGTGGCAGCCTGAGCGCTCCCGATGCAGGCCGTCACCGTGTCCACCGAGATCGACCGCCCGCGCGAGGCGGTGTTCGACCATCTCGACGACCTCGCGAACCACGAGGCCTTCACCGACCACTTCCTGAGCGACTGGAGCTTCACCCGCGAGGGCACCCTCGGCGTGGGCGCCGGCGCCCGCATGCGCGCCAAGGGGGCCGGCCGGGTCGAGATCACCGTGCTCGAGAGCGCGCGCCCCGATTACACGCTCGAGCACGGCCGCGGCGGCAAGGACATGCGCCGCCGCACCACCGGCACCTACCGGTTGGAGGACTCCCCAGGCGGCGCGACCCGCGTGTCCTTCACGAACGAGTTCGGGCCCGCCGGCCTCGCGGAGCGTCCGACGGCGCCGTTCGCCCGCGCCTGGCTGAGGAGGCAGAACGGCCGCGCGCTGGCGCGGCTGAAGGCGATCCTGGAGGGCGGCGGCGCGTAGCGGTGGCCACCCGGCCCATCCTCCGCCCCGGCGCCACCATCGCCTGCGTCGCGCCCGCCTCCCCCAGCTTCGATCCCCCGCTTATCGCCGACGGCGTCGCCGCGCTCGAGCGGCTCGGCTACACGGTGATCCCCCCGGCCGACCGCCGCGACGGCCACCTGGCCGGCAGCGCCGGGGAGCGCGCCGCCGAGCTCGAGAGCGCCTTCGCCGACCCAGCGGTCGACGCCGTGATGTGCCTCCGCGGCGGCTACGGCTCCGGCCAGCTGCTGCCGCTGATCGACGTCGAGCGGATCGCGGCCGCCTGCAAGGCGTTCATCGGGATGTCCGACGTGACCCACCTGCTCGTCCCGCTCGCCGACGCCGGGGCGCCCTGCCTCTGGGGACCGATGCTGCAGAAACACGCCACCGCGAGCGGGTACACGGTGCGCGCGTTCCAGGAGGCGCTGAGCGGGGGGCCCTACGTGATCGGAGCGGCGCCGGACTCGCCCCCCACCGCGATCGTCCCGGGTCAGACCAGCGCCCCGCTCACCGGCGGCACCACCTCGATCCTCTGCGCCACGCTCGGGACCCCGTGGGAGCTCCGCACGGACGGCCGCCTCCTGCTCCTGGAGGAGGTGGACGAGGAGCCCTACCGGATCGACCGCCTGCTCACCCAGCTCGGCCAGGCGGGCAAGCTGGCCGCGGCGGCGGGCTTCGTCGT
>DASXBA010000108.1:0-16340 GCA_036406475.1 Thermoleophilaceae bacterium
CCGAATTCGCCGACCCGGCCGTGTGGGATGAGGCCAAGCTCGTCGTCGACACCCGCAACGCGGCTCCGCCGGGCCCGAACGTCCACTCGATCTAGTGATCCTCATCCTGGGCGCGGGCTACGTGGGCGCCGCGCTAGGGGCACTGGCCCTCGAAGAGGGCCGCGAGGTGACGCTGGCGGACAACTGGTACGCCACCGACCGTAGTCAGCTCGACGGGCTCGAGTCGCGCGGCGCGCGGATCGAGACGGCCGACATCCGCGAGCCGGCGGAGCTCGCACCGCTGTTCGAGCCGAAGCCCGAGCGTGTCTACCTGCTGGCGGCCCAGGCGAGCCGGCCGCTCTCGGAGAGCGAGCCCGACTACACCGAGGAGACCAACCTGAGCGGCGCGCGCCGAGTGGCCGAGGCCGTGGCGGAGGCCGGCGGCCCGGCGCTCGTCTACGGCAGCTCGCTCCACGTCTACGGCCCCGGCCTCGAGGGCGAGGTGGGCCCCGACCGCCCCTATGGACGCCAGGGCGACCTCTCCCACCTGTCCAAGATCTATGCGGAGCTCTGCCTCGACCTCTACGCGCGCCGGCACGGGTTCGAGCTCTCGCTGCTGCGGCTCGGCATCGTCTACGGGCCCAGTCCGGTCGAGCACGACCGGCCCGAGTCGCAGACCGTGGTCGACAAGTTCCGCAAGCTCGCCGCCGCCGGCGAGGAGCTGCCGCTCGACGACGGCGGCCGCGCGACGATCGGCGTGGTCCACGTCGACGATGTCGCCCGGATCATGCTCGACGGCCCGCCTCCGGGCGCGGCCAACGTGGCGGCCGAGACGGCGACGGTGGCCGACGTCGCCGCACTGGCAGGCGGCGAGGAACCGCCGGGCGGAGCCGCCTGGACGGTGGCCTCGCCCTTCGACTACCGCCACCCGCTCGCGGAGTACCTGCGGTGAAGCTGCTCGTGACGGGCGCGTCGGGCTTCCTCGGCTCGCGGCACACGACGCTGCTCCGCGAGCGAGGGCACGAGGTGATCGCGCTGACGCGGCCGGGCGGGCGCAGCCGCGCGCTGAGCGCCGAGCTCGACGCGATCGAGCTCGACGCCGGCGACCCCGCCGCGCGCGACCTCGTTTCCGGCTGCGACGCCGTGCTCCACTTCGCCGGCGTGCCCGACCCCGCGGGGGCGCGCGCCGACCCGGCCCGGGCCGTGCGCGAGAACGCCGGCACCGCGCTCAACCTGCTCGAGGGCTGCGCCGAGCACGGCGCCGCCCTGATCTATCCGTCCACGGTCCGCGCCGCCCAGGACCCGCCGCCGGACCCGTACGCGATGTCCAAGCGCCTCGGCGAGCAGGCCTGCCGGCTGCACCCGGCGCCGGCGGTCGTGGCCCGGATGGCATCGGTGTTCGGCCCCGGGCAGGTGAAGGCCGAGGGAGCGACGGGAGCGATCGCCGCCTTCGCCGCGCGGGCGCTCGCCGGCGAGCCGATCGTGATCCCCGGCAACCCGCAGCGCACGCGCGACTTCGTTTTCGTGGACGACGTGGTGCTGGCGATCGAGTCGCTGATCGCCGAGCAGCGCTTCGACCAGACCTGCACGGTGGGGAGCGGCATCCCCACGCCGCTGATCGAGGCCGCCCGGCTCGTGGTGGAAGCGACCGGCTCGACCTCTCCTATCGAGACACCGGGAGGGGAACTCGCGCCGGGCGAGAACGAGAGCTACGAGACCGGCACGCGGTTACTGTTCGATACACGACCGCTGGCCGAGGCGGTTCAGCTCTATGTCGACTGGCTCCGCAGCCATCCCGCTGCTCAAGGCAGCGCCCGAGCCTGAGCAGATAGCCAATCGCCTGGAGGGCGGCGCCTGGAAGGGCATCGAGCTCTGCCTGGCCCCGCAGCACGTGGCGAGCGACGACGCGATCGCGGCCGCGATCGCGAACGCCGGCGCCGCCGGCGGCCTGGCCGTGACCGCAGAGGCCCCCGTGGCCTGGCCGAGCGGCGCATTCGTGCGCGTCGACCGCCTCGACGACGAGGCGAGGCTCGGCATCGAGCGCAGCGCCGACTTCGCCGCCGGCATCGGCTCGCCCGTGCTCACCATCCACCTGTTCACGCCACAGTCGCCCGACGAGTTCCGGGAGGCCTGGCACCGCGGCATCGACGAGGCCGAGGTCGGGCGCTTCCTGCGCTTCTACGCCGAGGCCTGTCTCGCTCGCGGGGTGAAGCCGCTGATCGAGAACGTGCCGCCGGTGCTCCGCATGCGGACGGGCGGGGTCTACCTCTCCCCCGTCGGCGGCCACTGGCGCGACCTGCTCGAATGGCGCAAGCGCGTGCCCGAGCTGGGCTTCACGCTCGACACCTCGCACGCCGCGCTCTTCCGGAGCTTCGCCGCGGCCTACCCAACCCCGTTCAGGCTGCTCTCCGACGAGGAGCTCGAGCTGGAGCGCTACGTCGAGGAGCTCGGGCCGCACAGCGAGGTGGCCCACGTCTCGGACGCGCTCGGCATCCTCGGCGAGGGCCTGCCCTACGGGATGGGCGAGCTCGATCTCGACCCGATCGTTGCCCGCCTCAAGGCGCTGGTGCCGTACGTGGTGGCCGAGATCAACGAGCCCGACCCGGCCCGCTCGGGCGACATGAAGGCGGGCTACGAGGCCGTCGACCGGATCCAGACCCGGGACGAGCCGCTGCCGCGCGCGCCGCGCAGGCTCAGGCCCACCGCATTCGACTGGCAGGCGGTGCTCGACCAGCCCGACCCCGTTCCCGCCGTGCTCGAGCTGCAGGAACTGGTGGGCGGTCGCCGGGTGCTGATGACGGGCGGCGGCGGCTCGATCGCCGGCACCCTCGCCTCGCTCCTCGGCGGCTTCCGGCCCGAGCGGATCACGCTGCTCGACAGCCACGAGTCATCGCTGACGGCCGACCGCCGCGCCCGCGACCCTCAGGCGCTCGAGCGCATCGAGCACGTGATGTGCGACATCCGCGACCGCGGCCGGCTCGAGGTAGAGATCGGCAGGGCTAAGCCCAACCTCGTCTTCCACTTCGCGGCCTACAAGCACGTGGATTGGGCCGAGGTCTACCCGGACGAGTTCCTCGACACGAACCTGCAGGGGAGCTGGAACGTGCTGCGCGCCGCGGACGAGGCGGACGTCGAGACGGTCATCGTCGCCTCCACCGACAAGGCCGCGCTCGCCGCCAGCTTCTACGGCCGCACCAAGCGCTTCATGGAGCAGCTCACGGCGTTCGCGGCCAAGTCGGCCGGCGCGAGGCGGATGGCTGTCCGCTTCGTGAACGTGCTGGGCAGCGCGGGCAGCGCCTCCGACCTGTTCATGCGCCAGACGCGGGCCGGCGTGCCGCTGACGATCACCGACACCGGGATGCTCCGCTACTGGATCACGATGGCGCACGCCGCGACCAGCGCCGCGCACGGCGCGCTGCTGGCCGCCGAAGGCGTGTCGCTCGCCGCGCCAGCGGATCCGCCCCAGCTCACGGTCGGCGAGCTCGCGCAGCGGATCTGGCGCGGCGCGGGCGGCGAGGGCGAGCCGAACGTCGAGCTGACCGGCATCCGCCGCGGCGAGACGCTGAGCGAAGTGATCGTCTCGCCGCAGGAGGAGGTCGGCGAGGAGCGCTTCCCGGGGATCGCCCCCATCGTCGCCGAGATCCCCACCGCGGCGCCCGCCTGGATCGCCGAGCGCCTGCCGTCGGGCGGCAGCCGGGAGGAGTCGCGGGCGCTATGGCGCGAGGCAATGGAACGCCCGGGGCTGCTGTCGCCTTCGGGGCCTGCCGCTCGCCGCCGAACCTAGGTGCGCCAGCTCTTCGTCGAGTTCTTCCGGCCCGGGCAGAGCACTCTGTCCGGACGAGCGCTGTGGCGGGCCGGCCGGGTCGTCATCTCGATCGTCATCTCGATGACCAACCTCATCGGGGCCGGCACGGTCCTCATGCTCTCGTACTTCGTGGTCCCGCTACCGGTGGTCGGGAACACGGCTCACGTCAACCGCGTGAACGCGGTCGCCGCGGTGGCATACGTGATCGTCGCCGTGCCCCTGGGTGCGCTGATCGGCGCGCGCCGCCTCTTCGGCCTGCGGCGCTGGCTGCTCGAGGACCGGCCCGCGACGGCACAGGAGCAGCGCACCGTGCTGCACGCGCCGCTCCGCCTTTCGCTCATGCAGCTGGCGTGGTGGGCGGGCGCGGCCGTGTTGTTCGGCTTCTTGAACGGCCGCTACTCCGGAACGCTCGGCCTTCGAGTGGCGGTGATGATCGCGATCACCGGCATGGTCACGGCGGCGCTGGCGTACTTCCTCACGGAACGGATCATGCGCGGCACGGCCGCCCGGGCCCTCGAGTCGGGGATCCCTGGGCGCGTGATCGCGCCCGGTGTGACGAGCCGGGCGCTGCTGGCCTGGATGGTCGGCACCGGACTGCCGGTGCTCGGCGTCGTGGCGGTGGGGGTCCTCGTGCTGGCCGGCGACACCGCGCCCCGCGACCAGCTCGGCATCGCGATGGTCGTCCTTGGCGGAGTGGGCATCGTCGTCGGCCTGCTTGCGGTGGCGCTTGCCGCACGTGCCACCGCAGCCCCGGTGAACTCCGTGCGCCGCGCCCTGCGCGAGGTGCAGAAGGGAGAGTTCGACGCGCACGTGCCGGTCTACGACGCGACCCAGATCGGCCAGCTGCAGCTCGGCTTCAACCAGATGGTCGACGGCCTGGCCGAGCGCGAGCGGATCCGGGAGGCGTTCGGCACGTACGTCGACCCGGACGTGGCCGAGCACATCCTCGAGGAGGGGACGAAGCTCGAGGGCGAGGAGGTGGAGGTGACGCTGCTCTTCCTCGACGTGCGCGACTTCACCTCGTTCGCAGAGAACACGCCGGCCCCGGAGGTGGTCGCCGCGATCAACCGGCTGTTCGAGACGGTGGTCCCGATCATCCACGAGCACGGCGGGCGCATCGACAAGTTCATCGGCGACGGCCTGCTCGCCGTCTTCGGCGCGCCGCGGCGGCGGGAGGACCACGCGGACGAGGCGCTGGCCGTGGCGCTCGAGATCGCGGAGGCCGTGAAGTCCGACGAGGCCGGCGAGTTGGAGATCGGCGTCGGGCTCAACTCCGGCACGGTTGTGGCCGGCAACGTGGGCGGCGCGGGCCGCCTCGAGTTCAGCGTGATCGGCGACCCGGTGAACGTGGCCGCGCGAGTGGAGGCCGCAACCCGCCAGACCGGCGACGAGATCCTGATAGCCGAGCGGACCAAGGAGCTGCTGAAGCACAGCGACGTGCACCTCGTCGAGCGCGAGGGCGCAACGCTGAAGGGGAAGACGGAAGCCGTACGGCTCTTCGCCCCTAGCGACTAACGACTAGCGACTAGCGCCTAACCGTCGGGCACCACGAAGAACGCGATGACCGCGTACTGAAGGGCCGCCGCCGCGATCACGAGCGCGTGGAAGACCTCGTGGTAGCCGAAGACGGCCGGAACGGGGTCGGGCCGCTTGAGCGCGTAGACCACCGCGCCGAGCGTGTAGAGCACGCCGCCGGCGGCGACCATCGCCACGCCGCCGATGCCGATCTGATCGATGAGGTCGGGGAAGGCGGCCACAGCCACCCAGCCGAGGATCACGTACACGGCCGCCACCACGCCCTTTGGGGCGTCGATCCAGACGAGCTTGAGCAGGATCCCCGCCGCCGCGCCGCCCCAGACCAGGCAGAGGATCACGGTTGCCAGCGTCCCGTCCAGCGCGAGCAGGGCGAACGGCGTGTAGGTGCCCGCGATGAGCAGGAAGATCATCGAGTGGTCGAGGCGCCGCATCCAGCGGCGGGCTGCCAGCGAGGCCCAGGTGATCCGGTGGTAGAGCGCGCTCGTGCCGAAGAGCGCCGCGACGCTGAGCGAGTAGACGGCAGCGGCGAAAGTGGCCTTCCCCGAGGGCGCGGCGATCACCAGCGCCGCGCCGGTGACGAGCGACACGAAGAAGGCCCACTGGTGCGATACACCGCGTAGCCGCGGCTTGGTCAGCGGAGCGACCTCGCTCACGCGTCGGAGGGTAACTCGCGCAGCTGCTGGGCGGCCGTGAAGAAGCCGCGGTAGCCGAGCGAGACCGCGATCAGCCCCGCGATCGCCACGGCGCCCAGGAGCGTCCAGAGCAGGATCAGCTGGAGCCGGACGGCGTCGAACGGCTCCGCCCCCGCCACCAGCATCCCGACCATGGTCCCGGGGAAGAAGACGACGCCGGTGGTCTTGGTCGAGTCGATCAGCGGGATCATCGCCGAGCGCAGGCTGCGGGTGACGAGGCCGCTCGCGGCCTGGCGGGCGGTGGCGCCGAGCGCGAGCGTGGCCTCGATGCGCCCGGCGTCGCTGCGTACCTCGTCGGCCAGCCGGTTGAGCGCCACCGCCGCCGCGGTCATCGAGTTGCCGATCACCATTCCGCCGACCGGGACCATGAAGCGCGGCGTGGCGTCGAAGATCCCCAGGGCCAGCACGAGGCCGAGCGTGAGCGCGGCCGCGCTGCTCAGCGCCAGGGCGATCGGGACCCAGGCCCCCGGCACGTCGCGCGCCCTGGACCGCGCCGTCCACGTCCCGAACGCGACCATCGCCGCGAGCAGCACGATCACCAGCCAGATGCTGTCGGAGTAGAAGATCGCCTTGATCACGTAGCCGACCGCGGTCAGCTGGAGGAATGAGCGCAGGACGGCGATGCCGAGGTCGCCCTCGAGGTCCACGCGGCGCCAGAGCGAGACCGCGGCCGCCAGCGCCACCAGCACCAGCGTGGCCGCGACCTCGCCGAAGGAGATGTCCGGTGCGGCGCTCACGCCACCTTGCCGTCCTCGATCCGCACGATCTTCGTCGCGAGCCGCTCCGCCTGGCCGCGGTCGTGGGTCACGACCAGCATCGACAGCCCGGCCCGGCCCTCGAGCTCGCCCAGCGTGCGCTCCACCCCGTCACGGGCCCGCTCGTCGAGCGCCGAGGTCGGCTCGTCGAGCAGCAGCACCTCGGGCTCGAGCGCCAGCGCCCGCGCCAGCATCACGCGTTGCTGCTCGCCCACCGAGAGCCGCTCGGCCTCGCGGCTTGCGTAGTCGGGGTCGAGCCCGGCGAGCTCCAAGGGCCGCTCCGGGTCGACGTCGCGGCCGCAGAGCCCCGGGCCGTAGCGGACGTTCTCGGCCACGCTGCCGGGGAGCGGGGCAGGCAGCTGCGGGACCAGCACCGCCCGCCGCCGCAGGTCGAGCGGGTCCAGCGCGCGCACGTCGTCGCCCTTGAAGCGGACCTCGCCCCGGTCCGGGTCCGCGAGCCGGTTGAGCAGGCGCAGCAGCGTCGACTTGCCGGAGCCGGAGGGTCCGAGCAGGGCGGTGGCGCCGGTGCCGAGCCGCAGGTCGACGCCGCGCAGCACAGTGCGACCGTCCCGGGCCGCCTCGACCCCGTCGAGCTCGAAAAGGGGCGCCTCGGTCAGACTGCGGCGGGCGCGGTGAGGTGCGCGTAGAGCGGGTAGCGCTCCGCCAGCGCCCGGGTGCGCTCCGACAGCTCCGTCTTGGCCTGATCGTCGAACTCGCCAGTCAGCGCCTCGGCGATGACCTTGCCGACCTCGTGGAAGTCGTCCGCCTGGAAGCCGCGCGTGGCGAGGGCAGGGCTGCCGATGCGCAGGCCAGACGAGACCGCCGGCGGCCGCGGGTCGAAGGGCACCGCGTTGCGGTTGACCGTTATGCCCACATCGGCGAGCCGGTCCTCGGCCTGCTGGCCATCGAGCTCCGAGTCGCGCAGGTCGGCCAGCACCAGGTGCACGTCGGTGCCGCCGGTGAGCACGTTGACGCCGCCCGCCAGCATCTCCTCGCCCAGCGCCGCGGCGCCCTCGCGCGTACGCTGCTGACGCTCGCGGAAGAGGTCGCTCTGCGCGATCTTGAGGGCCACTGCCTTGCCGGCGATGGCGTGCATGAGCGGGCCGCCCTGGTGCCCCGGGAAGACGCGCGAGTTGATCTTCTTGGCGAACTCCTCCTTGCAGAGGATCATCCCGCCGCGCCCGCCGCCGAGCGTCTTGTGCGTGGTGGTGGTGACGACGTCGGCGTAGGGCACCGGGTCCGGGTGCTCGCCGGCGGCCACGAGCCCGGCGAAGTGGGCCATGTCGACCATCAGCAGCGCGCCCACCTCGTCCGCGATCTCGCGGAAGCGGGGGAAGTCGAGCTGGCGCGGGTAGGCCGACCAGCCGGCGAGGATTAGCTTGGGCTTCGACTCCCTCGCGAGCCGCTCCACCTCGTCCATGTCGAGCACGGAGTCGGACTCGCGCACGCCGTAGGCGACGATGTCGAAGTAGAGCCCCGAGAAGTTGATCTTCATCCCGTGGGTGAGGTGGCCGCCGTGATCGAGCTTCATCCCGAGGATGCGGTCGCCCGGATCGAGCAGGGCCATGTAGACGGCGGAGTTGGCCTGGGCGCCCGAGTGCGGCTGCACGTTCACGTGCTCGGCGCCGAAGATCTCCTTGGCGCGGTCGATGGCGAGCTGCTCCGCGACGTCCACGTACTCGCAGCCGCCGTAGTAGCGCTTGCCCGGGTAGCCCTCGGCGTACTTGTTGGTGAGGACCGAGCCCTGGCAGTCGAGCACCGACTGGGGAACGAAGTTCTCGGAGGCGATCATCTCGAGCGTCGCGTCCTGGCGCCGCAGCTCGTTCTCGAGCACCTCGGCGATCTCGGGATCGACGTCGGCGACCGGCTTCGAGAAGTAGTCGGGACTCAATTCGCTCATCCAGGTGGACCGTAGCACCGGGGTCAGCTACAGGAACTCCTCCAGTTCGGACTCCGGGACGGCCCCTTCGCGTAGCACTTCATATGAGCGATCGGCCTCGTAGGAGATGAGGTCCACCACGGTCGACGGCGTGCCCGGCAGCTCGCCGCCGTCGAGCTGTAGGTCGACGCCGAGGCGGATGCGCTCGTCGACGTCGCCGAGGCGGCGCGCGTCGGCGCCGCCCGAGGGGTTGGCGCTCGACTGGAGCACCGGCCAGCTCATTCCCGCCAGCGGAGCGAGCTCGCCGCGGAAGTCGGGCACGCGCAGACCGACTCGCTCGGGCTCGGGGCCACAGGCGAGCGGGAAGCGGCGCGCCGGGTTGGGCAGCACGAGCGTAAGCGGGCCCGGCAGCAGCCGCTCGACGGCGTCGAGGGTGCGGCCGCCCAGCTCGGGCAGCGCCGCCAGGGCGAGCTCCAAGCGGAAGAACATCACCCCCGCGGGCCGCTCCGGCGGCCGTCCCTTGAGGGCGTAGAGCCGGTCGACTCCTTCCCGCGAGTCGGGCTCGGTGGCGAGCCCGTAGACGGTGTCGGCTGGGAACAGCGCCACCCCTCCCACGGAGATGCAGCGCTCGAAGGTCTCGACCTCCCCCGGCCCCACGGGTCAGGCGTGCACCGCGTAGCCGCGCCGGCGCGCGAGGGCGGCGCCGATCGGAAGGGCGACGCCGCGCTGGAGCGAGCGGGGTATGCCGGCGGCGTAGCTGGGAATCTCCACCTTGCTGGCCACCCCGAACACGGCCAGTAGCGGCAGCTCGTCCTGCCTGTCGGTGCGGTCGGCATCGAGACAGGCACCGTAGGTATTGACGAAGGCCTGGACGAACGGCACGAGCGGCTCGGCCGACTGGCGAAACACGAGGTCCTCGTCGTCACGGTTGTAGGGGTTCACGTGTGGCTCGCCCGGTTGAAGGACGAGCTCCTCGCCCGGACCGAGCTCGAGCCTGCGGCGGCCCTTCCGCGCCTGCGCGCGTCCCGACTCGACCACGAACCGCTCGACGTAGTCGGGCCCGTAGTGCGCCTGGAGCTTGCCCTTGCCCGGCTTGATCACGCGCCGCACCTCGTTCGGTGCGATCACCTCCATGCTGGTGCCGGTCCGCGGGTTCTCCCAGCGCTGGCCGACGCTCAGGGCCATGTGACGACCATACGGCAGTGGCGTATGGTCGGCACGTGGGCTCGCCAGTCCTCGCGCGGACGCTGGCGATCATCGCCGCGTTGGCGATGACCCTTGCGCTCGTGGCGGGATACGTCCGCCATGCGGCGGTCGACTCGGATCAGTTCGCCAACCGCGCCACCGTCGCCCTGCGGGACGACAGCGTGCGGGCCCTCCTCGCCGAGAAGCTCACCGACGAGGTGGTGCTCAAGCACCAGAGCGACCTGATCGCGGCCAGGCCGATCATCGAGTCGCTCTGCTCGTCGATTATCGGGAGCCCGGCCTTCACCGAGCTCTTCCGGGCGGGTGTACGGGACGTTCACCGAGCGCTCTTCAACCGTGACCAAAACACGGTGACGTTCACCGTCGCCGACGTCGGCACGGTGCTCGCGGCGGCCCTCCAGAAGCTTCAGCCATCGATCGCCGACGAGGTGGACGCGACCGGTCGCGTGGAGGTCCTGCAACGCGACCTCGGCAGCGCCGGCGGAACCCTTGCCCGAATCGCCGACGACGTCCGCCTGATCGCGTGGCTGCTGGCCGCGGTCGCTCTCGTGTTGGCCGTGGCGGCGCTGGTCGTGTCGCCCGACCGGAGGCTCACGGTGGTGGACCTGGGTGCCGCCGCGGCCGGCGGGGGCGTGCTGCTCGTCCTGGTCTACGTGATCCTGCGCTCGCTGGCGATCGACCACGTCGAGACCCCGGAGGGCCGGGCCGCGGCCGGCGCCGTCTGGGACGCCTTCCTCGGAGACCTCAAGACCGCCGCCTGGATCATGGCCGGGTCGGGCGCCGTGATCGCGGCGGCCGCCGCCTCGCTGCTGCGCCCGCTCGACATCCGCGAGCCCCTCCGCGCGGCCGCTGCCCGCATCGCGCGCCGGCCGAGCCGCCCGGCCTTCCGGGTGCTGCGCGGCCTGGCCTTCGTGGCCGCCGGCGTGATCGTCCTGGTCGAGCGCGACGCGGTCATCCAGCTCGCGGTGACGCTGGTGGGCGTCTTCCTCGTCTACGAAGGGGTGACGGCCCTGCTCCAGCTCGTCTACAAGCCCTCGGCCGAGAAGGAGGCGGTGGCGGAGGCCCGTCGCGACTTGCGCCGCCTTGCCATACCGGTGGTCGCCGCGGCGATCATCGCCGGGACGGTCGCCGTCTTCGTCGGGACCGGCGGCACCACCACGGCCGCGCCGGCAGAGGGCGGCTGCAACGGACACGAGGAGCTGTGCGACAAGCCGCTGAACGAGGTCGTGCTGCCGGCGACCCACAACTCGATGTCGGCCCCGCTTCCGGGCTGGTTCTCGTCGGAGCAGGACCGCCCGATACCGGGGCAGCTGGCCGACGGGATTCGCGGGCTGCTGATTGACACCCACTACGCCGACCGCCTTCCGAACGGCCGGCTGCGGACCTACTTCGGGAGCAAGAAGGAGCTCCAGCGGCAGGGCGAACAGGACGGCGTCTCCCCGGAAGCCGTGGACGCCGCGCTGCGCATCCGCGACCGCGCGGGCTTCTCGGGCAAGGGCGAGCGCGGGATGTACCTCTGCCATACCTTCTGCGAGCTCGGCGGCACGCGACTCGAGAAGGTCCTCGACGACATCCACGACTTCCTCGTCACCCACCCCCGAGTGGTGCTGGTGGTGATCAACCAGGACTACGTGAGCCCCGCGGACTTCGTCGGGGCGGTGAGGAAGGCGGGCCTCGAGCAGTTCGCCTACCGCGGTCCCACGAGCGGGAAGTGGTCGACCCTGGGAGACATGATCGACTCGGGCCACCGGGTGGTCTTCCTCGCCGAGAACAGGGCGGGAGCCGCGCCCTGGTACCGGCCGGTGTACAAGAGCAGCGTCCAGGAGACGCCCTACGACTTCACGAGAACGGACCAGCTGACAAAGCGCTCGCTCCTGGCGAAGTCGTGCGAGCCGAACCGCGGACCGAAATCGGCGCCGCTCTTCCTGCTCAACCACTGGGTGACCCTTGGCCCGCTGATCCGGCCGTCGGACGCGGAGAAGGTGAACGCCCGCAGGCCGCTGCTGGCACGAATCCGGGAGTGCCGGCGCCTGCGCCACCACCTGCCCAACCTGGTGGCGGTGAACTTCTACAAGCGCGGCGACCTGTTCAAGGTCGTCGACGAGCTCAACGGCGTCCGCTAGGCCGGCTCAGCCAAAGCTGCGCAGGAACGGCCGCGCCCGGCGGCCGCGGGTCAGGCCGAGGCTCGCGAGGCCGACCTCCCGAACGCGCCCGCCTCGCACCTTGAAGACGAGCTCTGCCTTCCGTCCCCGCGCGATGTACCAGCGGTTGCGCCCTATGTGGAACGAGCGCTCGCCGTGCAGCTTCCTCCGGAGTGTCCGCACGCGCGTTCCGTAGCGGATGCCGCGTATCGCGTAGTAACCGCTCGAGGTCAGCGCGAGGACGGCATGCCCACGCAGCCGGCGGGCCGTGCGCGAGCCGAGTCGGCGCAGCAGCTTCGGCGAGGGGTAGCCGACCCGCACGCTGCGCCCGCCGCGCCGGGGCGGCGTGAGGCAGAACCGGTCGACGTAGCGGCGCCGCTGCTCGATGTGCGGATAGCGCTTGCGGACGCCGGCGCGAGCGATGCCGAGCCGGACGTGATCCAGCGTCCGCCCGCGAACCCGCTTGGTGGGGACCCCGCAGCGCGAAAGCTCGCTCGCCTGGAAGGGAAGCTCGTAGTCGGCCCACTCGACGACGATCCCGTTGCCGCCGGTCGTGGCCTCCCAGTTGGGGGTCTTGACCGCCCGCGTCGGGCCTCCTCCCCTCGACCGAAGGGCGAACGTCACCGTCCCGTTCGGAGGCGTGCTGCCCGGCACGAAGACGTCGGTTCCCTGAAGGAACGGCACCTGGCCGAGGACCGGGTCGGGAGACAGCTCGCTGCGCCCGTCGCGGTTGCGGTCGAAGACGAAGAACCCGTTGACGGCCTTGCTGACCGGGCACAGCCCCGCCGTGCAGATGTTGAGCCCGTCGATGGTCAGCAGGTCGTTCTGCCCGGGCTGGTCCCCCCAGAGCTCCTTGTACCTGATCTGCAGCGCGCCGATGCTGCCCGGATGGTTGCCCGAGTAGTTCGTGAGGGCGTCGTTCACGAGCAACCGCACCGTGTAGTCGCTCCTGACGAACGGCTCGTAGTAGTAGTGGAGCGTCCCGGACGTGGTCGTGACCGCGAACTCGTAGCGCTTGCCGGCCTGGACGCTCACGGGCCCCCAGACTCCGCCGCCCTGCGAGGCATCCGCGACAACGTGCGAGTAGATCGGTCGCGAGCCGCTGCGCCGGCCCCGCGCATCGACCGGCCAGAGCTCCATCTTCGCGCCCAGGGCGCCGATGTTCTCGGGGAAGATCAGGGTCTTGCCGGCGATCCGGATGCGGCCCGACTCGGGGACCAGGTCGTGCGCCGGCCGCTTGCCGGTGAAGAACTCGTAGTACTGGACGAACGACTCCTTCGACGTGCACGTCTGGACGTGCGTCTGGTTCGGGATCGTCACGTTCTTCGCGCCGTCCATGTGGCGGTCGCCCTGGAGCGCACCGGCGTTCGACAACGGGCGCCCAGCCCAGAGCGCGAGCGTCGGCACGCCCGGATTCTGGTCCTGCCCGTCGACGTTGACGTAGTGACCGACGTTCGCCCGCCGCTGCGCGGCCGTCGGTCCCTGCGTCAGGTAGTCGTGCATCACCATCGTCCCGAGCGAGTGGGCCACGACGTCGACCTTCGCCTTGCCGGTCCGGCTCTTGAGTCCGGCGATCGCCTTGTCGATCTGCTGGTCGACCGCGGTCTTGTCGGCGGCCGCCCGGGTCGAGTCGTAGTCCACCTCGTCGAACCACGACGCCGGGTAGCCGTTGCTGATGAAGCGCATCTTCTGCGACTCGAACTGGGCCCCGGTCCCCTCGATCCCGTGGACGAAGAGGATCGGGTTGTGGTTGAAGCTGGCGTGGGCCGCCCCCGGCGCGCCCGCGAGCAGGGCAAGCACCAGCACCACGAGGATCGTCGCACGCCGCATCGTTCTCTCATTCTTGCATCGCTCATCCGTGCGCCGACCCGATGGTCACCCGATCCCGAGCGGCCAGGTCGCGACGTGTCTCCGGGTCGCGCAGGAGCGCCCTGACCGCCCGCGACTGGTGTGGCGCGTGCTCCAGCGCCAGCAGGGTGCCCGCCGGAGCCTCGGCGACGAACTCGCGAATCCCAGCGAGGCCGTCCCCGCCGGCCACGAGCGCCTCGCGCGGCTCCCAGCGGACGATCTCCGGCTGGAGCGACCCTAGCTCGTCCTCCCCCACGTACGGGAGGTTGGCGACGACCAGGTCCCAGGTGCCGTCCGGGAGCCCGCGCGTCACGGTCGGCTCGAGCGGCAGGCCCAGCCGCGCGGCGTTTGCGCACGCGACATCCACTGCGGCCGGCGAGGCGTCCGAGGCGGTCACGACCAGGTCGGGCCGCTCGTCGAGCAGGGCGAGCGCCACCGCGCCCGAGCCGGTGCCCGCGTCGTGCACGCGCGCCCCCCGCGGCAGCTCGAGCGCCACCTCCACGAGCAGCTCGGTCTCCGGCCGCGGGATCAGGACGCGCGAGTCGACCGCGAGCTCGATGTGGCGGAAGCCCTTGCGGCCGAGGATGTAGGCCACCGGCTCACGCTCGACCCGCCGGCGCACCCGCTCGGCGATCACACGCGCCGAGGCGGGCGGGATCGCGAGCGAAGGGTCGGACAGCAGCTTTGCCCGGTCAACCTGGAGCGCGTCCGCGATCAGCAGCTGCGCGTCGAGCTCCGGCGTCTCGCAGCCGGCCGCGCGCAGGGCGGGGACCGCCCCGCCGAGCGCCTCGCGCGCGGTCAACCCGCGACTTGCTCGGCGGACTCGAGCTTGAGGCGCTTCTCCTCGGCCTCGAGCGCGGCCGTGAAGTCGTCGAGCTCGCCATCGAGGACCCGCGACAGGTCGCCCTTCGTGAGCTTCACGCGGTGGTCGGTGACCCGGTCCTGCGGGAAGTTGTAGGTGCGGATCTTCTCCGAGCGCTCGCCCGTCCCGACCTGCGCGCTGCGCGCCGCGGCCTCCTCCGCCTGGCGCTGCTCGATCTCGCGCTCGAGGAGGCGGGCACGGAGCACGCGCATCGCCTTGTCGCGGTTCTGGAGCTGCGACTTCTCGTCCTGCATCGAGACCACGAGCCCGGTGGGCTTGTGGGTGATGCGCACCGCGGAGTCGGTGGTGTTGACCGACTGGCCGCCGGGGCCCGACGAGCGGTAGACGTCGACCTGGAGGTCGTTCGGGTCGATCTGGACATCGACCTCCTCAGCCTCCGGCAGGACCGCGACCGTGGCGGTGGAGGTGTGAATACGGCCCTGCGACTCGGTTTCCGGCACCCGCTGCACGCGGTGGGTCCCGCCCTCGAACTTGAAGACGCTGTGCGCCCCCTGGCCCTTGACCGCGAACGTGTAGTGCCCGTCGCCCACCGAGAGCGGCTCGGTCTTGAAGCCGCGCCGCTCGGCGTAGCGGCTGAGCATCCGGTGCAGGTCGCCGGCGAACAGCCCGGCCTCCTCGCCCCCGGTGCCGGGACGAATCTCGACGATCACGTCCTTCTCGTCGTGCGGGTCCGGCTCGACCATCGCCAGGCGTATCTCGTCCTCGAGCTCGGCGAGCCGCCGCTCCGAGGTCGCCAGCAGCTCGCGCAGCTCCGGGTCGTCGCCGTCCTCGTCGAGCATCTCGCGTGCGCCCTCGGCGTCGGAGGTGACGGTGCGCCACTCCCGCGCCAGGTCGCCGGCGTGCTCCAGCGAGCGGTAGGCGCGGCCGACCTCGGCGTAGCGGTCGCGGTCGGCGATCACCTCCGGATCGGCCATCTGCCCGGAGAGCTCGCCGAAGCGGCTCTCGATCTGCTGGACCAGCTTCTCGATCATTCGCGACTAGGGTACGCCGCCATGACGCGGGCACAGCGGCGGGTCGGAATCACCTACGTCTTCGCGGGAATCATGCATTTCGTGATCCCGCGGCAGTACGTGGCGATCATGCCCGACTACCTGCCGGCGCACAAAGAGCTCGTCGCGGCGAGCGGCGTGGCCGAGATCGCCGGCGGCGCCGGAATCCTCGTCGAGCGCACGCGCAAGCCCGCGGCCTGGTGGATGATCGCCACCCTCGTCGCGGTGTTCCCGGCCAACCTGAACATGGCCGTGCACTCCGAGCGCTTCAAGAACGTCCCGCGCTGGGCGCTCTACGCCCGGCTGCCGCTCCAGGCACTGTTCATCTGGGACGTCTGGCGCAGCGCGATCCGCGACGCCTGATCAGATCGCTGCGATCAGGTAGTGCGCCCCGAATAGCACCGCGCAGCAGCCGAGCAGCGGCACGAGCGCGGCCAGCCGCCGCCTGACACGCGGCCTGACGAGCGCCGTGCCGAGCGTGGCCGAGACGAAGGACATCGACGCCGCGGCGGCGAGGGCGAAGAGCACGAGCGCGGCCGCCGCGCCGAGGCCGCTCGAAACGGCGCCGACGAGGAGGATCCCGATCCCCGCCGACCCCCCCACCCCGTGCACCATCCCTACGCCGAA
>DASXBA010000109.1:0-33742 GCA_036406475.1 Thermoleophilaceae bacterium
GCGCGTTCCGCGCTCCGAAGGCCGCGCAGCGCCCAGACCAGGAACACCGCGGCGAGGCCCGCGAGAAGCGCGAAAGCAAGGCCGGTCTTGACCGTGTCGCCGGCGATGAAGCCGCGCTCGGCCTCGAGAACGGCCGTGAGCGGGTTGAGCTTCGCGGCGGCGTGCACCCAGCCGCCCACGAGCGACAGCGGCACGTACACAGGCGCCAGGAACAGCGTCATGAAGACGGGCACCTGCATCAACGGCGCGGCCTGGAACGTCCGCAGCCGCATGGCCACGCCGCTGCCGAAGAGCACGGCGCAGACGTTGAGGAGCAGCGCGAGCGTGTAGAGACCGACCAGGTCGAGCCCGTCGCCGCCCAGCTTCAACCCGGCGACGAACGCGACCGCCGTGACCACGGCCATCGTGAACACCGCCCGCACGATCCCGGAGATCGTGTAGCCGAGGACCAGCGCGCGCCGCCGCTGGGCCGCCATCAGCATCCGGCGCGCGAAACCGCTCTCGAAGTCACGCGCCACGGCGAAGCCGGTGAAGACACCGCCGAACGCGGAGGCCTGGAGCAGAACGAACGCGTACTCGAAGGCCGTGTAGCCCGGCGGGAAGTGGAAGCCGGGCACGGAGTCGATCCGCGAGAGGCCGCCGGCGAAGGCCGTGAAGAAGAACAGCGGGAACACCATCGCCGGCACGAACAGCGCGGGGTTGGTGAAGAAGTTGTGGAGGTTGCGCCAGGCGACCCCGAGCGCGACCGACCGGAACGCTCGCAGGCTCATGTCCGCGTCATCCTCGTCCGGAGCGCCGAGGAAGCCAGCACCAGCGAGATCAGCGCGAGGCCGCCGCTTGCCAGGAAGCCGAGCGCAAGCGCCTCGCCGTCCCAGCCGACGATCAGGACGCTGCGGATCCCCTCGATCATGTACGAGACCGGGTTCCAGGTCGCGATCGTGCGGAACCAGTCGATCTCGATCACGTTGCGCGGCAGCGACATCGACGACAGGAACAGGGCCGCGAACATCAGCGGGAAGAGCCCCTGGACCGCCTCGCCGGACCCGGTGCGCAGCGCCACGAACGCGCCGAGCGAGCCGAAGCCGAGCGTGGTCAGCAGCGACAGCGCGACGATCACCGGCACGCCGAGCACCCCGGCCTGAAGGCCCGCGCCCGCAACGATGCCGACGAGCAGGAAGGTGCTCGCCTGGATGAGGCCGAGCACGAGCACGCCCGACAGCTGCCCGACGAGCAGCGCGGCGCGGCGGAGCGGCGTGAGCGAGAGCCGGTTGAAGAAGCCCGTCTCGATGTCCTGGGCCACGTTGGTACCCGCGCTCATAGCCGCGAACATCGTGCCCTGGAGGAAGGCAAGCCCGAGGGCGAACGTGAGGTAGTTGTCGGTCGGAAAGCCGGGCAGGCGCGTGGCCGACTTGAGAGCCCCGGAGTTGATCGAAAGCAGCAGCAGCGGGAAGAAGAGCGCCGGGACGACCATCGCCGGCTGCCGCATCGTCCGCAGAACCGAGCGGCGGGCGACGGTGCCGACCTGGAGGGCGAGAACCGAGCTCATGCGGGCACCGCCTCGGCGGGCTCCTCCTCCACCTCTCCGCCGGCGCCCTCGAGCGAGCGTCCGGTCTTGGCGAGGAACACGTCGCTCAGCGAAGGCTGATGCAGCTCGAGGTGCTCGACCTGGAGGTCCTCCGCGTCGAGCGCCCGCACGACGGCGGCCAGCGTGGCGTCCTCGCCCGAGAGTCGCACGGTGGCGCCCTGAGGCGTGCCAGGCACCGGCTCGCCGAACCGCTCCAGCACGTCGCTGACCCGTCCTAGGTCGTCCGCATCCGACGGGATCGCCTCGACGCTCGGACGCCCGATCTGCGCCTTGAGCGACTTGGGCGTCCCCTCGGCCACGATCTGGCCGTTGTCGATGATCCCGATGCGGCTCGCGAGGACGTCCGCCTCCTCCAGGTACTGGGTGGTGAGGAAGACGGTCACGCCGCGGTCCGTGACGAGGCGCTGGACCTCCTCCCACAGCGCCGTGCGGCTCTGCGGGTCGAGGCCCGTGGTGGGCTCATCCAGGAAGAGGATCCGCGGCTCGTGTACGAGCGCGAGCGCCAGGTCGAGACGGCGCTTCATCCCGCCCGAGTAGCCGCCAACCTTGCGGTCGGCGGCCTCCATTAGGCCGACGCGCTCGAGCAGCTCGTCACCGCGCCGGCGGCGCTCGTCGCGCGGGAGCGCGTGCAGCGCCGACTGGAAGCGCATGTGCTCGCGCCCGGTGAGGAAGGGGTCGAGCGCGGCCTCCTGGAGCGCCGCGCCGATCGCCCCGCGCACCTGTTCGCCCTCGCTCACGATGTCGAAGCCCGCCACGCGCGCGCTGCCCTCGGTGGGCGGCAGCAGCGTGGTGAGCATGTGGACCGTCGTGGACTTGCCCGCGCCGTTGGGGCCGAGGAAGCCGTAGACCTCGCCCGGCTCGACGCGCAGGTCGATGCCGTCCACCGCCCGCGGCCCCTTCTTGAACACCCGGACTAGCCCCTCTGCCTGGATGGCGGCTGCGCTTCGATCGCTCATCCGCAGGACTCTAACAAATTAGTTGATTCAACCAATGATTTGGCTCCTCAAATATGGTGCGTCTAGTCCGGCAGCAGCGGCACGGTCAGCCCGGGGTCACGCCCCAGCAGCACCGCGCGCGTGATCGAGGACGTTCCAAAGCGGTCGCGCACCTGGTCGACAACGCCGTCGACGGCCTGCGAGCGCCGCCGCGCGAACGGCAGGGCGAGCTGGATCGCGCCGTCGTCGTCGAGGTTGGCGAGCGTGACGCCGATCAGCGTCAGGCCGCGCGCCTCGATCATTGGCATCGCCGCCTCGAAGAGCTCACGCGCGGTGGCGAGGATCGTCTGGGTGCGCTGGGTCGCCTCGCTGAGCGTGGTGGAGCGGGTCGCGCGCGTGAAGTCGTCGAAGCGCAGGCGCAGGGTGATCGTCCGGCACACCCGCCGTGCGCCCCGCAGGCGCTGGCCGAGCCTGTCGACGATCGCCACGACGACCGCGTCCCGCTCCGCCCACGAGCGCGGCATCCGCCGGCCCATCGCCCGCTGGGAGCCGATCGAGCCACGCCGCCGGCCGACGCGCACCCGTCGCGGATCGCGGTTGTGCGCGAGCGCGTGCAGGTGCCGCCCCGACGCGCGTCCGAGCAGCGACACGAGGGTGCGCTCGGGGAGCTCGGCGACCTGGCCGACGGTGCAGAGGCCGACAGCGCGGAGCTTCCGTGAGGTGACGGGCCCCACGCCCCACAGCCGCTCCACGGGCAGCGGGTGGAGGAATGCGATCTCGCGCTCGGGCGGCACCTCGAGCAGCCCGTCCGGCTTGGCCACCTGGCTGGCCACCTTGGCTAGGAACTTGGTCCTGGCGATGCCCACCGTGATCGGCAGCCCGACCTGCTCGAGCACCCGGCGGCGCAGCGCCACCGCGATCTCCGTGGGCGCGCCTGCGATGTGCCCGAGCCCGCGCACGTCGAGGAACGCCTCGTCGATCGACAGGCCCTCGACGAGCGGCGTCGTGTCGTCGAAGATCGCGTAGACGGCCTTGCTCGCCTCCGAGTACGCGTTCATGCGCGGGGAGACCACCGCAGCGTCCGGGCAGAGGCGCCGGGCCTGGGCCCCGCCCATCGCGGTCTTGACGCCCCGGACCTTGGCCTCGTAGCTCGCGGCGAGCACGACGCCCGCGCCCACGATCACCGGGCGGCCGCGCAGGCGCGGGTCGTCCCGCTGCTCTACAGATGCGTAGAAGGCATCGAGGTCCGCGTGGAGGATCCTGGCTTCACTCGACACGAACACATGTTCGCATCGAGGGCAGACGGACTCGTCAGGCGTGCAGCAGGTTCTCCACGCCCCGCACCCCGTCGACCTTCGACGCGTCCTCCGCCAGCCGCCGGCCCAGCTCCTCGTCGGGCACCTGGCCGCGCAGGTAGACCACGCCGTTCTCGACGTTCACGGACACCTGCCCCTTGGGCGCTTCCGCGGACCTGAAGATCTCGCTCTCGACCTTGCGCGCCAGCGTCGGGTCGTTGAGCTCCTCCCCGCCGCCACCGCTTGGGGCCGCCTCGTAGACCGCATGCTTCGCCTGGCCGGCTGCGTAGCTCGCGCCGCTCTGGGCCTGGGACCCCGTCTCCCGCGCGTACTTCAGAGCCTTGTCGCGAACCAGGTTGCGGCGCCGCGCCCCCTCGTTCGGATCGAGGAACCACACCGCCGCGGCGCCGGCCGCGGCTCCTATGACAAGCGATCTCGCGCTCACGTTCGCCGCCCTCCTCCGGTCGTAGTGCTTTCGGTTCCCGTTCCCGGGCCCGAGAGCGCCAGAACCTGAGGAGGGCGACGTGCGGCGCTACCCGGTCACGGGCTCGGTGCCCGTCAGCCGGCCGGAGGCGACCGCCCCCAGCCCGCCGAGCGCGCCGGCCGCGAGGGCCGCGATAGCCCAGCCAAGGCCGTGAACGTCCAGCCCGAGGGCCGAGTCGAGCGAGGCGTCGCCGGCGCCGACCGCCGTCAGGGCGAACGCGATCGTCCCGTAGACGAGCGGCAGCTCGATCCCGCTGTTCTGGTTCCAGATGCCCTTGCCCGCGTGAGCGGTGAGCGAGGCCGCAAGCATGGTCGCGATTATCAGGGCGGCCGCGAGGGGTACAAGGAGTCCGAGGGCGAGCAACGCGCCGCCTGCGAACTCGTTCACGCCGGCCGCGAAGGCATGGAACCGCCCCGGCCGGAAGCCGAGCGACTCGAAGAAGCCCGCCGTGCCTTCCAGGCCGTGGCCGCCGAACGCCCCGAAGAGCTTCTGGGCGCCGTGTCCCACGAACAGGAGTCCAACGACGATGTGGAGAACAGCCAATCCAGTGTCCATTCCTGCGTTACCTCCCGGCTTTCGAAGTGTTCTTGCTTACAGAACGTTAGCAAGGTAGTTGCGTGGACAAATACCTTCCTTTTCCGCTATACTTTCGATAGCAATCGAACTGTCGAACCGAATCGAGGCCAATTACGTCTTCTGATGTGCTTACCCGGCTTCCCGACACGGAAGCCAAGGTCGAGGACCGCCGGCTGGAGCCGGAGGCCACGACCGACTCCCTGCAGCTCTTCTTCAACGAAGCGCGTCGTTACCCCCTGCTCACGGCCGAGGAGGAGGTAGAGCTGGCGCAGGCGATCGAGCGCGGCGACCTCGCCGCCAAGGAGCGGATGATCAACTCCAACCTTCGCCTCGTCATCTCGGTGGCGCGCAAGTACCAGGGTCAGGGCCTGCCCCTGGGCGACCTGATCCAGGAGGGCATGCTCGGCCTCATCCGCGCGGTCGAGAAGTTCGACTGGCGCAAGGGATTCAAGTTCTCCACCTACGGCACGCTCTGGATCCGCCAGGCGATCGGCCGCGGGCTCGCCAACTCGAGCCGCACGGTCCGCCTCCCCGTGCACATCACCGCGCGGGCGCGGAAGATCGCGGACGCGGAGAAGCGGCTTGCCGCCGAGCTCGGCCGTGAGCCGACCGTGGAAGAGGTGGCGGAGCGCGTCGAGCTGCCGGTCGACGAGGTGGAGGACATCCGCAACGCCGACAGGCTGCCGACAAGCCTCGACCAGGGCGTCGGCGAGGACGGGGACACCGCCCTCGGCGACCTGATCCCGAACGACGGCCCCACGGTTGACGAGGAGGTCGTCGAGGACGAGGCGGACGCGACTCTCCGCGAGGCCGTCGAGTCCCTGCCGGAGCCCGAGCGCAACGTCGTGCGCCTCCGCTTCGGCCTGGGCGAGCGCGAGCCCGTGGCTCTGCGCGAGACCGGCCGCCGCCTGGGACTCTCGAGCGAGCGTGTGCGCCAGCTCGAGGACCGGGCGCTCAAGAAGCTGGCCCGCGACGAGGCGCTGACGGCGCTTCGCGAAGCGGCCTAGACCCTCGCAGCAACCATCGCCCGAAACGCCGCGCGGCGATCTTTAGTTGACGCCGCGCGGCGCCGGGTGTCTGATGGTGGAGCGCAGATGAAGCGAGCAAGCAAGGCAGCGCTCGGCGTCCTCATCGCAATCGCCCTCCTGGCGGCCGCGGCCTTCGCGGCGCAGCCCGTCAAGGGCGGCCACTACAGCGGCCACGACGTCGTCAAGGGCGACACCAGCGGCCAGTTCTCCTTCCCGATCACCTTCACGGTCAGCCGGAGCGGGAAGCGGGTGAAGACGATCAAGTTCGCGGTGCACTACGACTGCATCGCGCCCGGGGGAATTCCGTTCCACACCTTCCACAAGCTCCGGATCAGCCACGGCAAGTTCCGCAAGAAGCACGTGGAGGGCAAGATCAAGAACTCCACAGGCAACACCGACACGGTCGTCGTCAGCGGGCGCTTCCGCAAGCACCGCAAGGCCGTGGGCAAGATCAGCGAGAAGCTGGTCATCGCACAGGGCAAGGGCATGAAGTCCCTCGTCTGCAGCGGCAAGACGAGCTGGAAGGCCAAAGCCAAGTAGGCGAAGGAGGGAGCATGAAGCTAGGAAGCAGGGCAGCCCTCGTGACGGCCATCGGCATCGCCTTGCTGGCGACCGCTGCCTTCGCGGCCAAGCCGGTGAAGGGCGGCCACTACTCCGGCCAGACCTCTCAGAAGGAGAGCGACATCGGCGTGACCGTGCACCACTCGCTCGCGTTCACCGTGTCGGGGAACCGCAAGCGGGTCAAGAACTTCCATGCCAACCCCCCCTTCTCGGTGGCCAAGGAGTGTCGCGGCGGGATCGGCGGGCCGCCCGGCTTCCTCGATTTCCACATCTCGAAGATGAAGATCCACAAGGGCGGGACGTTCAAGGGAACGCAGAGGTACAAGTTCCAGGGCCAGGTGGAGCGGATCTCGACCGTCAAGGGGAAGTTCGGCAAGCATCGCAAGGCGAGCGGCAAGATCACGACGAAGCTGCCGCTGAACCACACGACCTGCGGCAAGAAGACGACCGCCAAGTGGAAGGCCAAGGCGAAGGCCCACTAGAGACGGCCCGCTAGGCCGCGGTTTCGCCGACCAGCTCCTCGAGCATCGCCTGAACGCCACCGCGCCCGTACGCGGCGCGGCGGCGGTCGGCCCCTCCACCCTCGCGGACGATCCGCTCGATGCCGTCGAGCGCTTCCGGCTCGGGGGAGTAGGAGCGCGCGCTGGCTACGGCGAGCCGTGCCGCCTCGCGCGCCGGCCGCAGTCGCCCGTCCGTGAGCAGATGGGCGTCGAGGCCGTCGCGCGCCGCGTTGAACGCCGAGGCTGCGATGGCCTCGGTCGGTGCCGGCTGCCGGCCGGGCTCGGCCTCGAGGCGTGCGAGGCCCTGCACGAGGGCCGCCAGCGCCGCCATGTCTTCGAGCCGCGACTGCACGTCCAGCTCCCTCACCTCGACGGTGCCGAGCTTGGGGTGCAGCCGCACGTCCCACCAGATCAGCGTGTAGTCGCGCGGGCCGCCGCCGGCAGCGACCGCGGCCAGCGCCTCCTGGTAGTCGTCGCCGTCCCGTAGCGGCCGCGGGATCCCACGGCTCGGGTAGGAGCGAACGATCGCCGCACGCGCGCTCGCCATCCCCGAGTCGATGCCGTGCCACCAGGGCGAGTTGGCGCCCAGCGCTTCGATCAGCGGCAGCCACCCGCGGAGGCCGTTGAAGACGCGGACCGCGGTCTCGAGGTCCGGGACGCCGACGTGGATGTGGAGCGCGCACTCGGGCGTGCGGCGGATCAGTCCGCGCACCTCGTCCTCCACGCGCGCGTAGCGTTGCTTCTGGACGAGTTCGACGTCGCCGAAGGCGGCGGTCGGGTGGAGGCCCGCGCCCATCAGCGTGGCCCCCGTCGCGGCGACCGCCCGCCGGGCGTCCCGGAGCGCGCCGAGCACGGCGGTTGGCGTCCCCTCCGGCGCGGAGCGCAGCTCGACCTCGGAGGCAAAGGCCTCGTGGTCGGCCTCCCAACTTCCGCTCCGCTCGGTCTCCTCGAGGACCCGGGTCGCGTCGTTCTTCAGCCCGTGCTCGGGCGGCTCGACGAGGAACAGCTCCTCCTCGGCGCCCAGGGTGAAGTCGCTCGCGAAGCCGTGCTCCATCTCAGACCTCCAGGGCCGACTCCGCCGCGACCCGGCCCAGCACGAGCGCCGCGCCGAGACCGCTCGACCAGCCGCCGGTGGCGATCCCGCCCACGTCGCCGCCGCAGGCGAAGACGCCGGGCGCGGCCTGGGCCCGCTCGTCCACGCGCAGCCCGCCGAGCGTCACGGTGATGCCGGCCACGGTCTCGACCGAGACCGCGCCGGGCTCGCGCCGCACCGGCGCCCCGGCCGCCTCGGCGGCGTCGGCCATATCCCCCACCGTCCGCTCGCGCACGCGCTCGCCGAGCGCGTCACGGGCCACGCGGAACCATGCCCGGGCGCCGGGCTGGCGGGCCGTCCACTGGACCACGTCGACCTCGGACCAGTTGCGCGCCTCGTAGGTCTCCCCCTCGACCGAGCTCACCTGGGCGTGCCTAGCGTAGAGCTGGCCGAGCCGCACGAAGTCATGCTCGCCGATCCGCGCCGGCGGCGCGGGCATGTTGCGCCCGTAGAACTCGTTCATTCCGGCGCTCGTGCCGGCCCCCATCTCCAGCCCGATCCGGAGCCCGTCGCCGCTGCTCCCCGGCGCGGCGCGGAGGAAGAGCTGTTCGGCCTCCGAGGTCACGTGGCGCCGCACGAGCTCGCGGTTCGCCTGGAAGCCGCCGCTCGCGAGCACCAGCGGCGTGCCGTCGGCGGGCGGCTCGAGCTGCGGCTCGCCGAAGCGCACCTCGCCGGCCGCCTCGAACAGCGCCGCCGTGAGACCGCCGGGCGAGAAGCGGAGCCCGCTGGTGAGCGGGTTCCCCGTCTCCCGCTCCTGCACGGGGGCGCCGAGGGACTCGAGCCAGCGGAGATCGCGGTCGAGGCGATCGAAGACCAGCCGCTGGAGCCGCTCGTCGCCGCCCGGGCAGTCGGCGCGGAAGTCCTCGAACTCCCGGTGGCGCCAGATGACCCCGCTCGAGAGGCGCATGGAGCCGCCCGCGCGGTCGAGCTTCTCGAGGACGAGCGGCTCGGCGCCCAGCTCACGCGCGCGGGCCGCCGCCACCAGACCGGCCATCCCCGCCCCAGCCACCACGAGGTCGGGCATGGGCGATCAGGTCAGGGAGAAGCCCGGCTTGTGCTCGACGTACTCGAGCTTGATGCGGTCGGGGCCCCAGACGAACACGGCAAGCGTGTTGGCCGCGTCCTTCCAGTCGGCGATCTCGATGCCCCGGCTCTCCGCCTCGTCCCGCACCTGCTCGGCGGAGTCGACGAGCATCGCCAGGTGGTTGAGCAGCGGCCGCTCGCCCTCAGGCTCCCCGTTCGGCTCGAGGCGGAGCTCGCGGTCCGCGATGGCGAGCCGCCCGTCCTGCCGCTCGAAACCGAGCTCGCCGAGCGCGTTCCCGCTGGTGTCGGGGTCGCTGACCCTCAGGACCACGTGAGCCAGGTCGAAGTCGACCGCGCCGGGGTCCTGGACGATCGCCAGGCGTAGTCCCTCCGGCGCGTCCACCAGCAGCGTGTCGCCCTCACGGCGGGCGCCGGGAATGCTCTCCGCCGCGGCGTCCAGGTCGCGGACGCGCAGCACCACGCGCTCGAGCGCGCCCGGCTCGCGCGGGCCTTCTGCGTCGAAGAGCGTCAGCTTGCCGAGCTTGGCGTCGACGCCCACCAGCGTGAAGTTGTCCTGCTCCTCGATCACGTGCATGCCGAGGTGGTCACAGCAGAAGGAGGCGAGCGCGTGCCGGTCGGCCACCCACAGCGCCACGTGGTCCAGGCTGGAGGGATTCATGAGGCATTGTCGAGAGTAGCCATCTCGTCTTCGGTCAACTGGAGCTCCGCCGCGCCCAGGTTCTCCTCGAAGTGCTCGATCGACGAGGTGCCCGGGATCGGCAGCATTACTCGCGAGCGCTGGAGCAGCCAGGCGAGCGCGACCTGCGCGGGGGTGGCGTCGTGCGCGCCGGCGATTTCGTCGAGCGGGCCGCCCGGCTCGGCCAGGTCGCCGGTGGCGAGCGGGAACCAGGGGATGAAGGCGATGCCCTCGCGGTCGCAGGCGTCGAGCACCGGCTCCTGCGCGCGGTCGGTGAGGCTGAAGCGGCACTGGGCGGACACGACCTCGACCACCTGCCGAGCCTGCTCGAGGTGCTCGGGCGAGACATTGGAGACGCCGATGTGCCGCACCTTGCCCTCCTCCTGGAGCTCGCGCATCGCGCCGAGCGACTCCTCGAGCGGGACCTCGGGGTCGGGGGCGTGCAGCTGGTAGACGTCGATCCGCTCGAGCCGGAGCCGCCTGAGGCTGCCCTCGCAGCACTCCTTGATCCGCTCCGGCCGGGCGTCGCGCGGCCACTCGCCCGGACCGGTTCGGCGAAGGCCGGCCTTGGTGGCGATCACGAGCTCGTCTGGATACGGGTGGAGGGCCTCGGCGATCAGGTTCTCCGACACCTCGGGCCCGTAGGAGTCGGCGGTGTCGATCAGGTTCACGCCGCGCTCGACGACGCGCTTGAGCAGCGCCCTGGCGCCCTCCGGGTCGTCCGGGGGGCCCCAGATCCCCTCGCCGGTGATGCGCATCGCGCCGAAGCCGAGCCGCCGCACCTCGAGGTCGCCTCCTAACAGGAAGGTGTCCATCGCCACCTGTTGCCCCGAGACCGGGCTAGCGAATCGCGAGTTGCCGCCGCAGCACGTCCGCACGCTTGCGGAAGAGGGCGACGTTGCGGAGCTTGATCTCCTCGTAGCCGCGGATCAGGTCAGGCAGCTCGAGCAGCTCGAGGACCTGCTCGCCGTTGTCGGGGGCGAGGACGGCGAGTGCATCGTCGACCATCGCCTCGTACTCCCCGATCAGCTTGCGCTCGACGCGCCGCACCTTGGCGTGGCCGAAGGGGTCGATCCAGCGGCCGCGCACGCGGCGCATCGCCCGCAGCAGCCGGAACGCCGGCAGGAACCAGCCGCCGAGCCGCAGCTTGCGCTTGAGGCCGAGCGCGCGCAGCAGCGGCGGATGCAGGTTGAAGGAGACCTTGACGTCGTCGCCGAACTCGCGCCGAAGCTTGACCCGCTCGGCGGTGTCGAGGTGCAGCCGGGCGACCTCGTACTCGTCCTTGTAGGCCATCAGCTTGAACAGGTTCCGGGCCACGGCCTCGGCGAGATCGCGGTCCGGGACCCGGCGCAGCACGTCGACGTAGCGCTCCGCATAGCCAAGGCTCTGGTAGGCGACGAGCTCCGGCACCCTCCGCTCGAGCAGCCTGCGCAGCTCGCCGTCGTCCGGCGCGACCGAGTCGATCAGCTTGCGCTCGCGCTCCGACGGCTCGGGGGTCTCGGGCTCCTCGGCGCGCGGCCGGGTGAGCCGCTCGACTTCGTCCGGAGCCGCCACGAGGGCACGGCCCCAGGCGAATGCCGCGAGGTTCTTGTCCACCGCGGCGCCGTTCAGGCGGATCGCCTGCTCGATCGCCTCGGCCGAGAGCGGCAGCGCGCCACGCTGGTAAGCCGCGCCGAGGAGGATCGTGTTGGCAGGCATGTGGTCGCCGAACAGCCGCTCGGACAGCGTCTGCGCATCGAGGTAGAGGTTGAGCTCGCCGCGGCTCACGCGGTCGATCTGCTCGAGCTGACCCTGCAGCTCGGGGAAGCTCTCGGCGCTGTCGACCACCATCCGGCCCGTGGGGGTGGCGTGCGTCGAGACCACGGCAACGGTCCGCTCGGGGCCGATCGTCTCGAGGTTCTTCGGGCTCGACGCGCCGAGCAGGTCGAAGCCGAGATAGAGGTCGACGCTCGCGGCCGCGGCCTTGCTCGCGGCGGGGAGCGGCTCGCGTGAAAGGTGCAGGTCCGAGATCACCGGGCCGCCCTTCTGGCTGAGGCCCGTCTGATCGAGGCCGGTCACGTGCATGCCGTCGATCAGCGCCGCCATGCCCACCACCTGGTTCACCGTGACCACGCCGGTGCCGCCGATTCCCATCATCCGCAGGCTGAAGCTGTCGCCCGGGACCACGCGCTCCGGCTCGGGCAGCCGGACCCTCAGCTCGGGCGCCTCGCGCTTCGCCCTGTTGCCGGGCACCACCGTCACGAACGAGGGGCAGTCGCCCTCCAGGCACGAGAAGTCCTTGTTGCAGGAGGCCTGATGGATCTGGGTCTTGCGTCCGAACTCCGTCTCCACCGGCTGGACCGAGAGGCAGCTCGACTTGTGGCCGCAGTCCCCGCAGCCCTCGCACACGCGCTCGTTGATCCAGACGCGCTCCTTCGGCTCAGTCGCCTTGCCGCGCTTGCGCAGCCGGCGCAGCTCGGCGGCGCACTCCTGATCGTGGATCAGCACGGTGACGCCCTCGACCCCCGCGAGCTCCTCCTGCGACGCGAGCAGCTCGCTGCGGTCGCGCACCTCGGCGATCGAGGCGAGGCCCTTGTAGCTCTTGGGCTCGTCGCTCGTGACGATGATCCGGCGGACGCCCTCGAGCTCCAGCAGCCGCGTCAGATCCGGGACCGACAGGCCGCCCTCGACCGGTTGCCCGCCGGTCATGGCCACATGGCCGTTGTAGAGCAGCTTGTAGGTCACGTTCACGCCCGCCGCGACGGCCGCCCGTAGCGCGAGCGATCCGGAGTGGGCGAAGGTGCCGTCGCCGAGGTTCTGGACCAGGTGGGAGTCGTCGGTGAAGGGCGTCATCCCGATCCACTGCGCACCCTCGCCGCCCATCTGCGTGATGCCGGTGATCTCGCCCTTGCCCTCGGGGTTGAGCAGCACCATCGTGTGACAGCCGATGCCCGCGCCCACGAGCGTGCCCTCCGGCGCCTTGATCGAGCTGTTGTGCGGGCAGCCGGAGCAGAAGAAGGGCGTCCGCACCGCCATCGGCAGCGCGGTCTGCCGGCGCGCCACCTCGTCGATCGCCTTCAGGCGGGCGTCGACGGAGTCGATGCCAACCCGCCGCTGCAGCCTCTGGCCCAGCGCGCGGGCGATCAGATCGGCGTCGAGGTCGCCCTCGGCCGCGACGAGGTCCTTGCCGAGCACCCGCGGCATGTGCGAGGAGCCGTAGAGCGCCTCCTTGAGCAGCGGCTCGATGAACGCCCGCTTCTCCTCGACCACCACGATCTCGTCCACCCCGCGCGCGAGCTCCTCGACCGCCTGCTGCTCGAGCGGCCAGATCATCCCGAGCTTGAGGATGCGCACGCCGGCGCGCTCGAGGTCGCGCTCGTCGGCGAGGCCCATGTCGCGCAGCGCCTGGCGCAGGTCGAAGTAGCTCTTGCCGGCCGTGACGATCCCGAGCCAGGCGTCGCGGGCGCCCTCGATCCGGTTGACCTCGTTCTCGCGCGCGTACGCGAGGGCCAGCTCGGTGCGCGGGCCGAGCAGCGTGCGCTCCATCTCGAGCGACGCGGGCGCGAGCAGGTTTCCGTTGGGGACGTGCTCGTAGTCCGAGTCCGGAAGCCGCACCTGCACTCGCCCGGGCTCGACGGCGGCGGTGCCGACGGCGTCGGCGACGCTCGTGACGATCTTGAAGCCGGACCAGAGCCCCGACGCGCGCGAGCAACCCAGCGCGTGGAGGCCGAGGTCGAGGACGTCCTGGACGTCGCCCGGGAAGAAGACCGGCATGTGCAGGCTCTGGAAGACCGACTCCGAGGCGCTCGGTAGGGTCGAGGACTTGGACGCCGGGTCGTCGCCGACCACCGCGAGGCCGCCGCCGGTGCGAGAGACGCCCACGTAGTTGCCGTGGCGGAGCGCGTCCACCGAGCGGTCCAGACCGGGGGCCTTGCCGTACCAGACGCCGATGGCGCCGTCGTACTTCGCGCCGGGCAGGGCGCTCGCCAGCTGGCTGCCCCAGGCCGACGTTGCGCCGAGCTCCTCGTTGAGCCCCGGCACGTGGAAGACGTGGTGGTCCGCGCAGATCTCGGCGTTGCGCTGGAGCTCCTTGTCGAGCCCTCCGAGCGGCGAGCCCTGGTAGCCGGAGATCAGCGTGCCGGTGTGGAGGCCGCGGGCGCGGTCCGCACGGTGCTGGTCGAGAGGCAGCCGCACGAGGGCCTGGACACCGGTGAGGAGGATCCGGCCCTCCTCGAGGAGGTACTTGTCCTCGAGCGAGATCGGGCGCCGTTCGGCGCCGCCGTCGCGCCGTTCCCGGCGCGGCGGCCGGCTACGGCGAGACGGGCCCGGGGCCCGGCGGCGCGGGGCCGTGATGGTCACGCAGCTCTCCTCCGCTCGACCATTGGGAAACTCACCTTACCAGTATGGGAAAACGGAAACGTATGGCAATTGGTCCGAACCTGCGCCTTGAATCTGGCTGGCACGCCCTCTAAGGTCAATGGTTGTGACCATTACAGCCAGGACGCCATCAACGGCAACCGCTCCGGCCCTCGCCGACGACGACCACGAGCGGATCCTGGTCCGGCAGGACCGCGAGACGGGCCTCAGGCTGATCGTCGCCGTCCACTCCACGGTCCTCGGCCCCTCGCTCGGCGGGATGCGCCTGCGCCGCTATCCGGGCGGCCTCCGCGAGGCCCTCGACGACGTAATGGCCCTCTCGCGCACGATGACCCTGAAGGCGTCGGCCGCCGGGCTCGACCTGGGCGGCGGCAAGGCCGTGATGCTCGACGACGGGGACGACTCCCGGCGCGAGGCCCGGCTGGTGGCCGCCGCCAAGGCGATCGACGAGCTCGGGGGCGCGTATGTCACGGCGGAGGACATCGGGACCTCAACCGCCGACATGGACCTGATGGCGCGGCACTCACGCTTCGTAGTGGGCCGCTCCCCCGAAGCCGGCGGCCGCGGCGACCCCTCCCCGGTCACGGCCGAGACCGTCTTCCAGTCGATTCGCCGCGCGCTCGACACCGCCAGCGGCAGCCCGGAGCCGGAGGGACGCAGGGTGGGCGTCGTCGGCCTCGGCAAGGTGGGCTATGCGCTCGCGGCCAAGCTCGCCGAAGCGGGCGCCTCCGTGGTGGCCTGCGACCTCGTGCCCGAGCGCGCCGAGCGCCTCGCCGACGAGCACGGCGCCGACGTCGCCCCCTCGGCCGAGGCCCTGCTCACGACGGGGCTCGACGTGCTCGCCCCCTGCGCCGCCGGCGGCCTGATCGACGAGGCGATCGCCCGCTCGCTCGACTGCGACGTGATCGCGGGCGCCGCCAACAACCAGCTCACGAGCCGCCGCGTGGCCGACGTCCTCCGCAGCCGCGGCATCCTCCACGTGCCCGACTTCCTGGCCAACTGCGGCGGGCTGATCCATGTCTCGGCCGAGTGGTACGACGAGTCGCCCGAGCGCGAGCGCGAACGGATCGCGGCCGCGATGGAGCGGCTCGAGCAGGCGATCGCTCAGGCCGAGCGCGCAGACTCGACCCCGCTCGAGGTGGCCGAGAGGCAGGCGCTCGAGCGCGTCGAGGCCGCCCGCGCCCACGCGTGACGACCACCGCGCCGACCTATACTCGGGCCGGTTTGGACAGCTCCTTCGAGCCCGTCGCCACCCGCCGCACCTTCGAGGAGGCGGTCGAGCAGATCGCCGAGAAGGTCAAGGCGGGCGACCTCCACGTCGGGGAGCGGCTCCCCTCCGAGCGCGAGCTCGCCGGACAGATGCGGATCAGCCGGCCGACGCTCAGGGAGGCCGTCAAGACGCTCACCGAGGCCGGCGTGCTCGAGGTCCGGCGCGGCCCGAGCGGCGGCGCCTTCGTGGCCAGCGAGCTCGTTCCGCGCGAGCTGCTCCGCACGACGACCGACATCCGCGTGAGTGAGGTGGCCGGCGTGCTCGAGGCGCGCAGGCTGCTCGAGCCGCGAGTGGCCCAGCTCGCCGCCGTCCATGCCGGCGAGGACGACTTCACCGCGATGCAGGGCACGATCGAGCGCCAGCGCGAGCTGGCAGCCATGGGCGACTTCCTCAAGCACGAGGACCTGTTCCTCCAGCTCGACCTCAAGTTCCACCTCGCGATGGCGCGGGCGAGCCGCAACACCACGGTCGTGCAGCTCATGCGCCACCTCTTCCGCCGGCTCGAGATCGCCCGCGACATGGCCGTGCACGCACCGCTGGTGCCGGACTGGGTGATCGACATCCACGAGCGCACGCTCGGCGCGATTCGCGCGGCGGACTTCGAGCAGATCGACGAGGTGATGGACGAGCACCTCGCCCAGCTCGAGCAGATCTGGGAGCGCGAGACCGGCCGAGGCCTGGTGCGGCCCCTGCCGGACTTCCTCCAGCCCGTGGCCGAGCGCTCGCGGGCCCTGCGCGCGGGCTGATGCCCGCCCTGGTCGTCGTCGACGTCCAGCGCGCGTTCGACGATGGCGGCTACTGGGGTCCGCGGAACAACCCGGACTGCGAGCGCAACGTCGCCGCGCTGATCGGCGCCTGGCGCGAGCGTGACGAACCGATCGTCTTCGTCCGGCACGACTCGATCGAGGAAAGCCCGCTCCGGCCCGGCGAGCCCGGCAACGAGTTCAAGGACGTCGTCGCGGGAAAGCCAGACCTTCTCGTCACGAAGAACGTGAACTCCGCCTTCCACGGCGAGCCCGACCTCGAGGCCTGGCTGCGCGAGCGGAACGTCGAGGGCATCGCGGTGTGCGGCATACAGACCAACATGTGCTGCGAGACGACCGCGCGCGTCGGCGCCAACCTCGGCTTCGACATGGACTTCGTCCTCGACGCCACCCACACCTTCGACCTGGCCGGCATCCCTGCTGACGAGCTCGCGCGCGTCACGGCCGCGAACCTCGATCCCGAGTTCGGCCGCGTGCTGAGCACGGCCGAGGCGATCGCAGAGCTCGGTTAGAGCGCCCGGGCGACCACGCCCGGCAACGGCTTGGCGGCCGTGGCCCCGAGCAGGACGAGCGCCTCCAGGTTCGGCTCCGTGATGTGCTTCCCCTACCCGCGCAGAGGAGAGAGTCACCGTGGACTACGAGACGCTGATGTACGAGCAGGACGAGCACGTCGTCACGCTCACCTACAACCGGCCCGACCAGCACAACGCGATCAGCCGGCAGATGAACGAGGAGCTCCAGCACGCCTGGCAGCGCTTCCGCGACGACGACTCGGCGTTCGTGCTCGTGATCACCGGCGCCGGCGAGACCACGTTCTCCGCCGGCTGGGACCTGGCGGACGCCGCCGAGCTGACCGAGCCGCCGGACTGGGAGAGCTGGCGGCGCGAGGTCTGGAACTCGCCCGGGGCGTGCGGCTACACGCGACGCGTCGACGTCTTCAAGCCGGTGATCGCCGCCGTGAACGGCTATGCCTTCGCCGCCGGGCTCGAGACCGCCCTGCTGGCCGACATCCGCATTGCCTCCGAGAACGCGCAATTCGGCGCCCTCGAGCGGCGCTGGAACATCGTGGCCGGCGATGGGATGACGGCGCGGCTGCCGCTGGTCGTCGGCTGGTCGCGCGCGATGGAGATGATCATCACCGGCCGGCCGCTGGACGCGGCCGAGGCGGAGCGGATCGGGCTCGTCAACGAGGTGGTGCCGCCCGGGCACGCGCTCGGGCGGGCCCAGACGCTCGCGCACGAGATCGCGGCGCTGCCTCAAGGGGCCCTGAGGTCGGACAAGGAGAGCCTCGTGCTCGGCGTGGGGCGGACGCTCGAGGAGCGGCTGCGGATCGAGACCGAGATGATCATCTCGATGTTCATGCGCCGCGACTCGCACACGATCGGCGCGTCCGCGTTCAAGCGCGGCGAGCCGCCCGAGTGGCCGAACCACGGTCTCTAGAGTCGAGGGCCGAATGGAACGCAAGTGGTGGACGCTCCTCACGGTCTGCGTCGCGACGTTCATGCTGCTCGTGGACGTCACGATCGTGAACGTCGCGCTGCCGAGCATCCAGCGCGACCTCCACGCCGGCCTGACCAATCTCCAGTGGGTCGTCGACGCGTACGCGCTGATGCTGTCGGCGCTGATGCTCACCGCGGGCTCGCTCGCGGACCGGCTCGGCCGCAAGCGGGTGTTCCAGCTCGGCATCGTCGTCTTCACCCTGGCGTCGCTCCTGTGCGGCCTCGCGCGGGACGCGACCCTGCTCGACCTCGCGCGCGGACTTCAGGGGATCGGCGGCGCGGCCATGTTCGCCACGTCGCTCGCCCTGATCGCCCAGGAGTTCCAGGGCCGCGAGTTCGGAACGGCGATCGCCGCCTGGGGCTCGACGGTGGGCGCGGCCGTGGCGGTCGGGCCGCTTATCGGCGGCGCCCTCACAGAGGGCTTCGGCTGGGAGTGGATCTTCTTCGTCAACGTGCCGGTTGGGGCCGTGGCCTTCGCGCTGGGAGCGATGCGAATGCGGGAGTACCGCAACGAGGACTCGCACGGGATCGACCCCGGCGGCCTCGTCACCTCGTCCGTCGCCTCGTTCCTGCTCGTGTTCGGGCTCCTGCGCGGCAACGCCGAGGGCTGGAGCAGCGCCGTGATCGTGGCCTCGCTGGCCGGCGCGGCCCTGCTGTTTGCGGCCTTCGCCGCGATCGAGCTGCGGCAGCGCAACCCGATGCTCGACCTGACGCTCTTCAGGCGGCCCGCCTTCGTCGGCGTCTCGCTCGGCACGGTCGCCATCGGCGCCGGGATGTTCGCGATGTTCTTCTACCTCTCGCTCTACCTCCAGGACATCCTCGGCTACTCGCCGCTTCAGGCGGGCCTGCGCTTCCTGCCGCTGACGCTGCTCGTCTTCGCCATCCCCGCCGTGACGCACAACGCGGCCGAGAAGGCGCCGCCGCGGGTGATGCTCGGCAGCGGCCTGGCGCTCGTCGCGATCGGGCTCTTCCTCATGCACGGAATCGACGTCGGCGACAGCTGGACGACCCTGCTCCCCGGCCTGATCGTCTGCGGCATCGGGATCGGCCTCTCGAACCCGGCGATCGGCTCCACGGCGCTCGGCGTGGTCGAGCCGGCACGCAGCGGGATGGCCTCGGGCTTCAGCAACACCTGCCGGCTCGGCGGCGTGGCGGTGGGCGTGGCCGGGCTCGGCGCGGTCTTCCAGAACCAGATCGACAGCAAGCTGACCGAGCTCGCCCCGCGCGCTCCCGACGGGCTGGCTGACGCCGTCTCGTCGGGCGGAGCGCGGGCGGCCGCGCACACGCCGTTCGTGCACGCGGCCAGCGAGGCGTTCGTCAGCGCCCTCAACGACATCCTGCTGGTCGGGGCTGTGACGCTCCTCGTGGGCGCCGTGGCGTCGTTCGCGCTGATCCGGGCGCGCGACTTCGCCGTAGCCCGCCGGCCCGCGCCGGCTCCGGCCGAAGCCCAGGCCTAGCTTTAGCCGGTCACGCCGGCGAAGCGGCCGAGGAAGAGCGGCCAGCCGTCGTCGCCCGCAACCCCTTCTCGCATGCCCTCCCAGCCGTCGCCGTGACGGTCCAGGTGGCGATGCTCGAGCTCTACTCGGGTGCGCTCGTTGCCCTCCGGAATGAACCGCACCTCGACCTCGCTCGTCTTCGACAGATCGGTCTCTATCTGCCACTGCGGGCCGATGTCCCAGCTGAAGACGATCCGGTTGGGCGGCTCGTAGGCGAGCACCCGGGCCCACTCGCACTTGCTGCCGTCCGTGCCGCGGTCGTACACGCGCCCGCCCTCGCGCGGCTCGAAGACCGACTCGGCGATCTCCACGTCGAGGAGGTTGTGCTCGCGCGGCTTGATCCGGTCGAACTCCTCGGTGAAGGCGCGGAAGGCGCGCTCGAGGGGCGCCTCGACCACCACGTCGGTCTGGATCGCGGTCTGCTCTGCCTGGGTTGTCATCGCTCCTCCTCCGTCGCTTGCTCGACGACTTGCTTGAAGTTGGCCAGCGCCTTGGTCCAGAAGCGGTCGAGGTCGGCGCGGAGCGCCTCGAGGCCGTTCGGGTCGAGCGCGTAGATCCGGCGCGTCCCGGCCGGCCGGTCCGTCACGAGGCCGGCCTGCTTGAGGACCTTCAGGTGCTGGGAGACCGCGGGACGGCTCACGGGAAGCTCACCGGCGAGCTCGCCCACCGCCAACGGGCGCTCGGCCAGCCGCTCGAAGATCGCGCGACGAGTCGGGTCGCCCAGAGCCGTCCATTGGTCTACTTCGTAAGTTTGCACTAACCGTAAGATAGCGCTTACGATGAATCCGGGTCGGCCGAGTGGGTACCAGAACAGGGATGCGCTCCAACCGGACCAGCCTGGCGGCCGCCTGCTCCGGCTACTTCTTCGTTCTGCTCGACGTGACGATCGTCAACGTCGCCCTGGCTCGGATCGCCCGCGACCTGGGCACCAGCCGGGCCGACCTCCAGTGGGTCGTGGACGGCTACGCGCTCGTGCTCGCGGCCATGATGCTCTCGGCCGGCACCCTCGCCGACCTCTACGGGCGGCGGCGCGTGTTCGTCTTCGGCCTCGCCGGGTTCGGGGTCGCCTCCCTGCTCTGCGGACTCGCGCCTGGCGTGGGCACGCTGGTGGCGGCGCGGGTGCTCCAGGGACTTGCGGCCGCGGCGATCCTGCCCACCTCGCTCGCGATCGTGGGCTACGCGTTCCCCGAGCCGAGAGAGCGGGCGCGGGCGATCGGCGTATGGGCCGGCGTGGGCAGCCTCGCCCTGATCGCCGGGCCCATCCTCGGCGGCGCCCTCGTCGACGGGCTCGGCTGGCGGGCGATCTTCATTATCAACGTGCCGCTGAGCGCGCTCGCCCTGGCCCTGACGCTTGCGGCGGTGGACGAGTCCTCGGACCCCTCGAAGGAGGGCGTGGACGTGCGCGGCCAGGTCTTCGGGGCGCTCTTCCTCGGGCTGGCCGTCTTCGCGCTCATCGAGGGCCGCCGGCTCGGCTGGACCTCGCCGGAGATCGTCGCGTCCGCGGTGGTGGCGCTGGCGTCGCTGGCCGCCTTCCTGGCGGCGGAGCGCAAGGCGGTGCGGCCGATGCTCGACCTTCGCTTCTTCCGAAAGCCCGACTTCACGGCGGCGAACGTCGGCGCCGGGCTGATGAACCTCGGCACGCTGGGCGCCCTGTTCGCCCTCAGCCTGTTCCTTCAGCGCGTGCAGGGCAAGACCCCGCTCGAGACCGGCCTTCATTTGCTGCCGTGGCTCGGGCCGCTCGCGCTGCTGGCTCCGCTTGCCGGCCGTCTCACCGGGGTGATCGGTCCCCGGCTGCCCGCCGCCCTCGGCCTGGTGGCGACCGGCATCGGCTACCTGCTTTTGACGGGGATCGGCCCTGACACGAGCTTCGCCGCGATCTGGCCGCCGCTCGCCCTGGCCGGCGTCGGCCTGGCTGCGGCGACGCCCGCCCTCGTGACCGGCGCCACGGCCGCGGTACCGCGCGAGCGCTCGGGCATGGCCTCGGCGGTGAACAACACGGCGCGTCAGGTGGGCGGCGCGGTCGGCGTGGCGTTGATCGGAGGCCTCTCCACCATTGGCTCCTCGCTGGCCGTGAGCGGCGCCGCGCTCGTGTGCGGTGGCTCGCTGGTGCTGCTGATCCCCTTGGCGACGAAGTCCCAGAGCGTCTGAGCGACCTCTTCCGGCGCACGTGCCAAGCGGCGGTACGTGATCCGGAGCGGCGTATAGCCCGCGAGGTGGAGCGTGGCGTCGCGGACCGGGTCCGTCTCGAACGCGAGGCGCCGCTCGTGAAAGGTCCGGCTGTCGAGCTCAACAGCGACCTTTGCGCGCTCCCAGACGCAGTCCACCTCGAAGCCCGCCACGCTGACGTTCATCGCCGGGAGCGGCAGACCCGCCCGCTTGCAGAGATCGAGGAAGTCGCGTTCGAAGTCGTTACGGGAGCGCGGCGGCTCGCTGAACTGCTCACCGAGGACAGCCCGCAGGGAGCGGATTCCCCGGCGCCCCCTGTTGCGCGCGATCGTCGCCTCGATCTCGGTCAGATCGAAGAGCCCGCGCCGCTCCGCCTCCTCGATCGCCCGCTCGAGCTCCCAGTCCCGCGCGACCTCGGCGAAGTCGAGGAGCGTACGGGCGAGCGTGGTGATGGGGATGCCGTGGCGGACGCTGGTGTCGTCCGCGTGGAGGTGGCGCACCCGGTGGAGGCGAATCCCGTCGCGGGCCGCCCGGCCGCGCTCCGGGACGGTGACCTCGATGATCGGGCTCGAGCTCGGCCGGAGCTCCCAGATCCCGATGGCGGGGCGATGGGATAGGACGGCCGCCGGCCCGTAAGACAGCACCGAGGCCATGCAGCGCCCGTGCCAGCTCAGCACGCGATGGCCGACGGCGTAGACGCCGAACGCGATGCGGTGCAGGTTCCCTTTCCGAACGCGGTGTTCGATCGCTCCCCGGCCGAGCCCCATCGCGGAAAGCTGCGAGTAGGAGACCACCCCGTGCTGCCGTCGCGCCAGCGCCGCGATCTCGCGATCCCCTGGGCCGAATGACCCATGTATGTCATGGGTAATTCGGCCCACCCCCCGAGGGTGCCGGAGCGCGGCCGACGGGAGGGTTGCGAGCGTTACGACTCTGTAAGTGGAGGCGGTGGGAATTGCACCCACGTCCGCGGAACCACGTTCCGGTGCTTGCTACGAGTGTTCCTCTCGGAGTCTGATCTCGGCGTCCGGGTCGGTCGATCCGAGGGGTACGTGACCGGAGCCAAACCCTCCTAGTGGTGTCCCGCCGGCGCCAAGGGTCCTGCGCCACCGGTAAGCCCGCTAGTTGAAGCCGCTAATCCGGACCGCGGGCTGCCCGGTGCGACTCCCTCACCTAATTAAGCGGCGAGGGCGAACTCGTGATTGGAGTCCGCACTTATTTGGTCCCGGGATCATTTAACGAGGCCAACCCGGGGTCCTCGACTCGCTACACCGGGACGATTCAGCTCCACGTCGAAGCTAGTTCGCCCCCATATGTGTCCCTGAAAGGATAGAGGCGTGGTCGAGCTGCGTCTGGCGCGTCCCTCCGAGGCGGACGCCATCCAGGAGCTGATGAGGGCGTCGGCGCGCGAGCTGTTCCCCCACTTCTACGACGAACGCCAGACCGCGAGCGGGGTCGAGCACATCGCGCAGCTCGACGAGCTCCTCATAGAGGACGGGACCTACTTCGTACACGTGGCCGGCAAAGAGATCGTCGCCTGCGGCGGCTGGAGCCGGCGCTACAAGCTGTGGGCAGGCGAGGACCCGTCAGATGAGGACGAGCGACTGCTCGATCCCGCCACGGAGCCGGCGCGGATCCGCGCGATGTTCGTTCGCGGCGACTGGACCCGGCGCGGCCTGGGCCGCGAGATCCTGAAGGCCTCGGAGAACGCCGCACGCGCCGAGGGCTTCCGCGAGCTGATCCTCGGTGCAACCGGTCCCGGTGTGCCGCTCTATCGTGCTTGCGGCTTCGAGGAGAGGGAGCGCATCAAGCTGCAGATGCCCGACGGCGTGGAGGTCGAGTGCGTCGTGATGTCAGCGCCGCTCTGACAGCGCCCGGTCGATCTCGCGCCGCGTCTCCCGGTCCTTGATGGCGTGGCGCTTGTCGTGGCGCTCCTTGCCCTTGGCCAGGGCGATCTCGACCTTGGCGCGCGGCCCCTTGAAGTAGACGCGGGTCGGAACCAGGGTCAGGCCCTTTTCGGCGGTCTTGCCGATCAGTCGCTCGATCTCCCTCCGGTGCATGAGGAGCTTCCGCGGCCGTTCGGGATCGTGGTTCTCGGCCGCCGCCGGCTTGTAGGGCGCGATGTGCATGTTCTGGAGCCAGACCTCGCCGTCGCGGATCTCCGCGTAGGCGTCCTTGATCTGGACGGAGCCCGAGCGCAGCGACTTGACCTCCGGGCCCTGGAGCTGCATCCCGCACTCCCACGTCTCCAGCAGGTGGTAGCGGAAGCCCGCCTGGCGGTTGGTGGCGACGTCGCCGGGCTCCGCCTTGCGTTTCTTCTTCTTCGCCATGCGCCTACGACGATAGATCGACGCGGCCGCGCGGCGCATCGATCCGGTCCACGGTCACGTCGATCGGGTCGCCCAGGCGCAGGCGGCGGCCGGAGCTCTCGGCGACCAGGGCGGTGCCCAGCTCGTTGAGCACCCACCAGCCGCGCAGCCTGCGCACGGGCAGGAACCCCTCGAAGCCCTCCTCGCCGAAGCGGACGAACGCGCCCTTCTCGATCAGGCCTACGACCTCGCCCTCGTAGGGCCGGTCGGAGCGGGTCCGCTCGAGCAGGAAGGCGAGGCAGACGTCGTCGGCATCGCGCTCGACCTGCAGTGCCGCCCGCTCCGCGGCCGAGCTGTGTTCGGCCGCCTCCGCCAGCTCCCGCGCGGGCGCCGCGGCGCTGTCGATGCCGAGCCCCTGGAGCACTGCCCGGTGGGCGACGATGTCCGGGTAGCGGCGGATCGGCGAGGTGAAGTGGCAGTAGCGGGCGCTCCCAAGCCCCGCGTGGCCCACGTTGCGCGGGCTGTAGAAGGCCTGTTTCAGCGACCGCAGCAGGAGCGACCGGAAGGCGTTGCGGTCGGGAAGCAGGCGCGACGCCTCGACCGCCAGGTCGGCCGCCTGCTGCGGGCTGATCCTGTCGGGCACGGGCGGCGTGGGCACGTCGAGCGACGCGAGCTGCTCGATCATGAAGGTCACCGCCTGCGGGTCGGGGCGCTCGTGAACGCGGTAGAGGGTCGGCAGCCGCGCGTCCTCGAGGTAACCGGCCACCTGCTCGTTGGCGAGGATCATCAGCTGCTCGATCAGGCCGTGCGACTCGCTCTGCTCTTCGTACTCGACGCCGGTCACGTGCCCGTCGGAGTCGAACGAGAAGCTGGGCTCTCCGCCGCCGATCTCCAGCGAGCTGCGCCGCTCGGCGAGCGCCGCCGCCACGCCGCGCGCCACCTCGAGCGGGCGCGCCCAGGGGTCGGCGGCCCGCTCCCGCCCGGCGAAGACGTCGTCCACCTGGCCGTAGGTGAGGCGGGCGTCGCTGCGCACCTTCGAGCGGTGGAAGCTCACACGCCGGACCGCGGTGCCCTCGATCTCCATCTCCACGGTCACGGCGAGCCTGTCCTCGCCCGGGCGGAGGCTGCACTCGCGGTTCGACAACGCCTCCGGCAACATCGGCTCGACCGCGCCGGGCACGTACACGCTCGTCCCCCGCCGGAGAGCCTCCTTCTCGAGCGGCCCGCCGGGACGCACGTAGGCGGTCACATCCGCGATGTGCACCCAGATCCGCACCAGGCCGTCCTCGGCAACGGCCGAGATCGCGTCGTCGAAGTCCTTGGCCTCGACCGGGTCGATCGTGAAGGTGGGCAGGTCGCGGAGGTCGACGCGGTCGTCTGCCGCGAACGGAACGCCGGCCGCGTCCTCGGCCTCCGTGCTCGCCGCCCGCCCGTAGGCCCGGTGCAGTCCGCGCGAGAGCATCAATCCCTCCAGCACGTCGCGCGCCACGTCGGGCCGCCCGAGCCGGCGCGCCACGCGAGCGCCGCGCTTGCCCGAGCCGACCAGCACGAGATCGCCCTCGGCCGCGCCCCTGCGGTCGACCGCCGTGCGCGGCCCGTGATCGAACAGCGGCTCGGCTACCAGGAAGCGGCCGCGCCGCTCCAGGACCGCCACGAGCGGTTCGGTCACCGTTGCTTGCGCAGGAGTGTGTCGAGCGCGACGGAGAGGGCCTCGTCGCGGTGGGTGTGGGGGTTGTCGCGCGCGCGTACCTGCGGCTTCAGGCCCTTGCGCGGAGCGATCGTCTCGCCGTCCGGTAGGTAGTAGTTGGCCACGGTGATGTCGAGCGCACCGCCGTTCGACAGCGGCTCGACCTCCTGCACGAGACCCTTGCCGAACGTGCGCGTGCCGACGATCGTCGCACGGTGGCGGTCGCGAAGCGCGCCGGTCGTGATCTCGGACGCGCTGGCGCTGCCGCGGTCGACGAGTACGACCACCGGGATCTTGGAGGCGATCGCGCCGCCTACGGCCCGCTCGGTGCGGTTCGAGCGCTTGCGCCCGCGCACGGAGACGATCACGCCCTTGTCGATGAAGATGCTCGAGACGAGCACGGCCTCCCGCAGCAGGCCGCCGCCGTTGCCGCGCAGGTCGAGCACGATCGCCTTTGCGCCCCGCTTGAGCGCCTTGTCGATCTGTGCGCGCAGGAGTCCGTGGGCGCCGTCCGTGAAGCCGAGCAGGCGGACCACGCCGATCTTCTCGCCCTTGCGGGTGACCACCCGGCCCTCCGCCACCGGCAGCTCTATCCGCGTACGCCTCAGCTTCAGCTCGCGGCGGTGCTTGCTGCCGGCCCCGACCACCCGCAGGCGCACCGTGGTGCCGGCGGGCCCCTTGATGCGGGCGGTGGCGGTCTCGCTGTCGAGGCCGACGATGGAGCGGCCGTTGACCGCCGTGATCACGTCCCCGGTCTTGATCCCGCCCCGGCGCGCGGGGGTGTTCCGGAAGACCGTGAGGACCTTGAGGCCGCGCTTGTCCTTCTCCACGGTCATGCCGACGCCCTCGAAGTTGCCCTCGATCGACTCCTTGAAGCGATTGGCCTCGTCCGGGGAGATGTAGTGCGAGAAGGGGTCGTGGAGGCCGCTGACCATGCCCCGCAGCGACTGGTCCTCGAGCCGCTGCTTCGGGATGTCCTTGTAGTAGTTGTCGTGGATCGTGTCGAGGACCTCGGCCTGGAGGGCGTGGTCGTCGTCCACGAAGGTGTCGCGCAGGAAGCCGGGCAGGGACGTGGGATGGCCGCCCCACCAGAGGCCGATCGCCAGTGCGATCACCAGGCCGCAGACAACCGCGACGATCCCGCGTCTCGAATTCATGCCCGGAAGAGGGTAGGGACTGCGATCCTTGCGGCTCCCATGCGGGTGCTCGCCTTCAGCGACCTCCACCGCGACCGCGAGCGGGCGGCGTCGCTCGTGCGGCGCTCCGAAGGGGTCGACGTGGTCATCGGGGCGGGTGACTTCGCCTCCGTGCACCGCGGCCTCGAGCCCACGATCGAGGCGCTGGCGGCGATCGACACGCCAACCCTGGTCGTGCCGGGAAACAACGAGACCGACGAGGCGCTGCGCGCGGCCTGCGAGGACTGGCCGGCGGCGACCGTTCTCCACGGCGACAGCGCGGAGCTCGACGGCCGCAGCTTCTTCGGGCTCGGTGCCGGGGTGCCGGTCACCCCGTGGGACTGGAGCTTCGACCTGAGCGACGAGGCGGCCGAGGGGATGCTCGACGACTGCCCGGAAGGGGCGGTGATGGTGCTGCACTCGCCGCCGCGCGGCCACCTCGACAAGGGCCTCGGCAGCGAGGCGATCCTGCACGCGATCGAGGACAAGCACCCGCCGCTCGCGGTCTTCGGCCACATCCACGAGTGCTGGGGCGGCGAGTCGGCGATCGGCGACACGCAGCTGCTCAATCTCGGGCCGGACGGAACCGTTATCGAGATCTAGTGCGCCAGCGGGTGAACAGCTCGCCGTCGCCGACGGCGATCGACACCGGCGCCATCTCGACAGGCTCGACGAGCCCGCGGCCGGCCACGATCGTCAGCGCCGCGGCGCCGCCGCTCACCTTGGGGCTCATCGTGAGGAACAGCTCGTCCACCGCCCCGGCGGCGTACAGGTGCGAGTTGAGCGTCGGGCCGCCCTCGCACAGCACCGAGCGCACGCCGTGCTCGTCGCGCAGCCGCGAGAGCAGAAGCGGCATGTCGTCGCCCACGCGCAGGTACTCGACGTCGGCCGTGATGCCCTCGAGGACGGCGTCGGAGCCGGTGGCGAGCAGCACCTTCTGCCCCTCCTGCTGTAGCAGCGGCAGGTCGGCGGGCAGGTCGAGCCGCGCGCTCACGACCACGGCAAGCGGGTCCGCTCTCAGGCCCTCCTCCTCCCGCTTGGCGCGCAGCTCGTCGCTCTTGGCGATCCGGCCGTAGCGCTCGGCGCGCACCGTCCCCGCCCCCACCATCACCGCGTCCGCCTGGGTCCGGAGATGGTGGAAGAGCTCGCGGTCGAGGTCGCTCGAGATCCCCTTGGTGCGCCAGTCGAGCGTGGCCTTGCCGTCGAGCGTCGAGACCATGTTCAGGCCCAGGTACGGGCGGCCCTCGGGCGCCAGGTCGCCCAGGCGCAGCCCGCTCGCCAGCTCCGCGGGCGAGGTCGCGCGCCGCTCGGGATGGATCAATTCCACGGCCGGAGAGCGTAGTCGCCGTGATTTCGTCCGGCTTGCCGTGTTTGAACGATTGACCCAGTGCCCGCGTACACCGGCCCATGACGCCCAAGTCGCTTCTCGCGCCGGCTCGCCTTGCCGGGCGTCCGGTGCTGCGCTCCCAGAGCGACGAGCGCCTGGTGGACCTCGTGCGCGCGGGCTCCGAGCCCGCCTTCGAGGCGATCGTGGCGCGCTACCGCGACGCCCTCCTGCGCTACTGCAAGCGGATCCTTCCCGAGACGCGCGCGGAGGACGCGGTGCAGCAGACCTTCGTCAGCGCCTTCGCGGCGCTCCACCGCGACGACGCTCACATCGACCTTCGCCCCTGGCTCTACCGGATCGCGCACAACACTTCGCTCAACGCGCTCCGCGACCGCGGCCTCGGGCACGCAGAGCTCGACGACCAGATCGACGGCGTCGAGCGCCCCGACCAGGCCGCCGAGCGCCGCCAGGGCCTGCGCGAGGTGCTCAGCGCGGTCCAGGCCCTCCCCGAACGGCAGCGGGACGCGATGGTCCTGCGCGAGCTCGAGGGCCGCAGCTACGACGAGATCGCCGGGACCCTGGGCGTCACCGGCGGCGCGGTGCGCCAGCTACTCAACCGGGCACGGACCACGCTCCGGGCGGGGGTCACCGCCGTCACGCCCTACGGGATCGTCCTGCGCCTCTGGAACGGCGACGGCGAGCCGAGCGCCGCCCGCATCGGCGAGCTCGTGGGCGCCGGCGGGGCCGGCGCCGTGGCCACCAAGTTCGCCGCCACCGCGCTCGTCACGGGCGCGCTCGCCGGGGGGATCGCCACGGTCCCGGACCGCCACGAGCACCGAGCGGCCCCCAGCGACGACCCGGCTGCGGCGACCACCAGGGATGACGGCGGCGGCAGCTCGAGCCAGGCCTCGGGTACCTCCGGCGCGAGCTCCTCGTCGAGCTCGAGCGACGCGAGCAACGATCGCCACGGCGGCGGGAAGAGCGGCGAGGACAAGAGCGACGACTCGAGCGGCTCCGGCTCGGGCGACGATGACGGCAACTCGGGTCCCGGCGGCGCTGGCTCCGGGTCCGGGGACGACGGCGGGCATTCGGGCTCGGGGCATTCGGGCTCGGACGACTCCGGCAGCGGCCACGGCGGATCCGGGAGCGGCCACTCCGGCGAGGGCGAGTCGGGCTCGGGTTCGTCCGGCTCGGGTTCTTCCGGGTCGGGCTCGTCCGGCTCCGGTTCTTCGGGGTCGGGCTCCTCGGGCTCCTCGGGTTCAGGCTCCGGCGGCTCCGGCCGCGACGGCGGCGGCAGCGGCTCGGGCATGGACGGCGGTGGCGACGACCAGACGCTCACCACCGAGTCGGGCTCCGGCCACGGCGGCTCGGGCTCCGGCAAGGACCTCCGCTAGAGCCCGTGCGTGAGTTCTCGGCGGGGCCCGTGTTCCACGGGCAATGTCACCCCCCGAGGAGGACGCTCGATGAGGACGATCAAGTACCTGGTGCTGGCGGTCGCGGCGGCGGCCCTGCTGGCGCTACCCGGCACGGCGGCCGCCAAGTCCCGGGACCGGGATCACGACCGGCTGCCCGACAAGTGGGAGAAGAGGCATCACTTCTCCACCCACAAGAAGTCGGCCAGGGGCGACGCGGACCACGACTCGCTCTCCAACCTGGCCGAGTACCGCTCGAAGACCAACCCGCGGCGCAAGGACAGCGACCGCGACGGGATCCTCGACGACGACGAGGACCGCGATCGCGACGGCGTCGACAACGGCAACGAGGCCCGCGAGCGGACCAACCCGCGGCGCAAGGACAGCGACCGCGACGGGATCAGGGACGGCAAGGAGGACCGCGACCGCGACGGCCTGGACAACCACGGCGAGGATCGCAGCGGCAACGACCCGCTGGATCCGGACAGCGACGACGACGGCGTCAAGGACGGCGACGAGGACGCGGGCACCGTGGCGTCCTTCGACGGCACCACGCTCGTGATCAACGTCGCGGGCGGCGGTCAGGTGAGCGGCGTGGTCGACTCGCGCACCGAGATCAAGTGCGAGGACGAGGACGACGCCGAGGACGGCGACGGCCACCACAGCGCCGCCAAGAGCGACCGGGGCCCCGGCCATGACGGCGACGACCGCGGCGACGACGACCACAGCGGCCCCGGCCGCGATGGCGACGAGGACCACAGCGGTCCCGGCCGCGGCGACGACGAGCACGAGCGCGAGTGCGGCACCGACCAGCTCGTGCCCGGCGCTCGCGTCCACGAGGCGGAGCTCGACCTCACGTCGGCCGGTCCGGTCTGGGACGAGGTGGAGCTGATCAGCGCCGGCTGACGGGATGAAAGAAAGGGCCCCGTCCCCTTTCTTTCAGGGCGTGATGGCCACCATCCGCTCGATGGGCACACGCGCGCGCTTCGCGATCTCGGGGTCCACCTGCACGGTGGGCCCCAGGTCGCGGAGCGCGTCGCGCAGCTTCGGCAGCGTGATCATCTTCATGTACTTGCACACGGCCGCGCGGTTGGCGGGGATGAAGCTCTTGCCCGGGTTCTCCGCCTCGAGCGGGTAGAGCATCCCGGTCTCCGTGGCGACGATGAACTCGTCGGCCTCCGAGCCGGCTGCGAACTCGAGCATCCCGCCGGTCGAGAGCATGTGGGTGTGGTCGGAATCGACGTCGCCGGCGGCCACGTACTCCATGACCTGCGTCGTGCAGCCGCACTCCGGGTGGATCAGGAACTCGGCGCCCGGGTGCGCCTCGCGGGTCTCGGTGATGTCGCCCGGGCGGATGCCGGCGTGGACGTGGCACTCGCCGTCCCAGACGTGGATACGGCGCCCGGTCTCGCGCTCGACGTAGGCCCCCAGCCACATATCGGGGCCGAAGAGGATCTCGGTGTCCTCGCCGTGCTCGCGCCAGATGTGCTCGACCACCTGGACGGCGTTCGACGACGTGCAGCAGTAGTCGGTCTCCGCCTTGACCTCGGCCGTCGTGTTCACGTACATGACCACGAGCGCGCCGGGGTGCTCCGCCTTCCAGGCGCGGAGCTGGTCGGCGTCGATCGAGTCGGCGAGCGAGCAGCCGGCCCCCAGGTCCGGGAGCAGGACGGTCTTGTCGGGCGACAGGATCGACGCCGTCTCGGCCATGAAGTGGACGCCGCAGAAGGCGATCACCTGCTCGCCAGCGGCGGCCGCCTGGCGCGAGAGGCCGAGCGAGTCGCCGACGAAGTGGGCCACCTGCTGCACCTCGGGCAGCTGGTAGTTGTGGGCGAGGATCACGGCGTCCCGCTCCTCGGCGAGAGCGCGGACCTCGGCCTGCATCCGGGTCGTCTCCTCGGGGGAGAGCGCAGGCTCGGCGAGGGGCGGAAGGGTGGGCAGCTCCACGGGCTTCACGGGCAGATCCTTGGTGCGGGTCCGATTCCTCCGACCGGTTTTTGCCTTATGATCAAAAACCGATGCATGAGGAGCATACCAGAGTTCCGGCCTCGGAGGCTAAAACTCCCGGCCGGCCCGCGCACGTCACGCTCGCCGTCGTCCTCCAGGTTCGCGGCGAGCGGCTCGAGGTGCTGCTCTGGCAGCGCGCCAAGGAGCCCTTCGCCGGGTCCTGGTCCCTACCGGGCGGCTACCTCGAAGCCGGCCAGACGCTCGAGGAATCCATCCGCGGGCACCTCGCGGCGAAGGTCGACGTCGAGGAGCTCTCCTGGCTCGAGCAGCTCGAGACGCTGAGCGACCCGGGCCGCCACCCGCGCGAGTGGCAGCTCGCCACGGCCTACCTCGGTCTGGTCCCTCGCGGCCTCGACCCGGACGTGCCCGCGGACACCGCCTGGCACCCGGTCGACGAGCTCCCCGCAATGGCGTTCGATCACGAGCCGGTGGTGCTCGCCGCCCGCGAGCGCCTCCGCGCCAAGCTCTCGTACACGAACATCGGCTTCGCGCTCGCGCCGGAGCGGTTCTCGATCTCGGAGCTGCGGGCGATCTACGCGGCCGCGCTCGGCTACCCGGTGGCGGCCACCAACCTGCGCCGCGTGCTCGAGCGCCGCGGCGTGCTCGAGGCGACCGGCGAGCGGCGCCGCTCCGGGCCGGGCGGCGGCAGGCCCGCGGCCGTCTACCGCTTCGCCTCGCAGGAGCTGGAGGTGACCGACCCGTTCGCGGTGCTGCGGCCGCCCGCTAGCGGGGCCGGAACATCAGGGAAAGGTCGAGCGCGGGAGCTGAGTGGGTCAGCGCCCCGACGCTGACGAAGTCGACGCCTGTCTCAGCGATCTCGCGGACGGTCTCGAGCGTGACCCCGCCCGATGCCTCGAGCAGCGCGCGTCCGTCGACGACCTCCACCGCCCGGCGCAGCTCGGCGGGCGTCATGTTGTCGAGCAGGATGCGGTCGGCGCCCGCGGCCAGGGCCTCCTCCACCTCGGCCAGCGTCGCGCACTCGACCTCCACCGGGATCCCGTCCGGCGCGCCGGCCAGGGCACGGCGGGTGGCCTCCCCCACCCCGCCCGCCGTGGCCGAGTGGTTCTCCTTGATCAGGATCGCGTCGTGGAGCCCCGAGCGATGGTTGGTGGCGCCGCCGAGCCGCACGGCCTCCTTCTCCAGCCGGCGAAGGCCGGGCGTCGTCTTGCGCGTGTCGAGGATCTTCGCGCCGGTGCCCTCGACCGCCGCCACGTAGCGCGCGGCCAGCGTGGCCACACCCGAGAGCCGGCCGAGGAAGTTGAGCGCCACCCGCTCGCCGGTGAGGATCGGCCGCGCCGAACCCTCGATCCGGACGATCTCGCCCGGCTCACGCCACTCGCCCTCGGGGACCAGCGGCTCGAAGGTGAGGTCGGGGTCGAGCTTGGCGAACACGCGGGCCGCCGGCTCCAGCCCGGCGATCACGCCCGGCTCGCGCTGCTCGATCGTCGCGTCGGCGCGCGCGTCCGCGGGCACGACAGAGGCGGCGGTCACGTCGCCGGCGCCGACGTCCTCGGCGAGCGCGCGCTCGATCAGGTCGTCCATCGGCCAATCGTATGCTCGCTAGCGCGAGGCCCTCAGGCCCAGCTCGGGCGAGCGGCTGACGCTCCACGCCCCGACCCTCCCGATCGAGCGGCGGGTCGACCTCGCGCGCGGGACGCGCGGCGGTATGCCCGCGAGGCGGCCGCTCGCCGCGAAGACCACTCCGTCGCCGCGCCCGGACTCGACGTCGGAGATCGGTACCTCGAGCTCCCAGGCCAGGTGGGTGCTGAAGTCCTTGTTGATGGTCGGTGCGCCGTAGCGGGTGACCTCGTTCGGGCCGCCGACCCGACGGACCGCGTCGCCGAGCTCGCCGTGAAGCGTCGCGAGCGGCGCGACCGACCTGGCCTGTGAGCGGAAGCCGCGAACCCGCCGGCCGACGTCTGAGGACGCAGCCAGGGCGACCAGGACACACGCGGTCAGCGCGGCTGCCGGCCCGGCCACTCGGCCGGCCAGCCCAACGGTGCGCGCGGCGCCCACGCCGGCCAGCAGGAACAGGATCACGAGCGGCGGCAGCAGGTAGCGGCCGTTGCCGGAGAAGCCGACCTGCGTCATTCCGACCACGAGCCCGAGCCAGGCGAGTCCGACGCCCGCGAGCACGAGCGCGGTCCGCTCGCGCCTCCGGAGCGCGAATCCGATCCAGGCGAGCGCCGCCAGCTCCAGCGGCAGGCCGGCCATTCGCTGCCAGCGGTCGAGTACCGCGAGCCACGGCTGGTCGTGGAGCGACAGGCTCCACGAGGGCTCCGAGCGGGCCTGGCTGGCACCGCCGAAGGGGTCGCCCGAGCCGATCCACTCGGGGACGAGCCAGAGCAGCGGCAGCGCCATGGCCAGGCCCGCGATGAGCATCCGCAGCGCGGGCTCGGTTTGCCAGAGCACGAGTCCGTACAGGGCCAGGAAGGGGAAGATCTCGGGCCTGAGCAGGCAGGCCAGGAAGCCGAGGACGACGGCGTGGTTGCGGGCGCCG
>DASXBA010000110.1:0-4890 GCA_036406475.1 Thermoleophilaceae bacterium
CTCCCCCAGCCCGTCGCCCGCCTGACGGGGCTGCAGGAGCGCGAGCTGCGCGGGGCGCCTCACGTCGGGACCGTGGTCGGCCGCTTCCTCGCCTTCGCCGGCGACGCGCCGCTGGCGGCACACAATGCGGCCTTCGACCAGCGTTTCCTCGAGCGGCAGCTGAGCCGTCGGGAGAGCCGGAGGCTGGCGGAGCCGCCCCTGTGCACGGCGGCGCTCGCCCGCCACCTGCTCGCGGGCCGCCTGCGCCGGGTCAGCCTCTCCTCGCTCGCCCACTTCTTCGGCGTGCCGACCGCGCCCTGCCACCGCGCCCTGCCCGACGCGGAGGCGACCGCCGAGGTCCTCGTCCACCTGATCGGGCTCGCTCAGGAGCAAGGAGCCCGCCGCCTCTCCGAGCTCCGCACGCTCGCCGCTCCCCGCCGGCGGCGCGTGCACGGCAAGCGCCCGCTGATGCGCGGCGCGCCGACCCGTCCCGGCGTGTATCTGTTCCGCGACCGCAACGACCAGGTGCTCTACGTCGGCCGGGCACGAGATCTGCGGGCGCGCCTGCGCTCCTACTTCCAGAGCGAGACGCAGCGGCCGTCGGTCGAGGCCGCCCTGCTCGCGCTCGACCGGATCGAGTGGCGCGTCCTCGGCTCCGAGCTGGAGGCGGCGCTCGAGGAGCTCCGGCTGATCCGGGAGCTGCAGCCGCCGGCCAACTCGCGCAGCCGGCGGCAGGACCGCGGCGTCTACCTGCGCCGCCGCGGCGAGGATTTCGTCGTCACCAAGACGCCGACCGAGCTGGGCCCGATCGGCAGCCGCCGGCAGGCGGCGCTCGCCGCCCGCGCGCTCGCCGGAGCCACGCAGGACGAGCTGGAGGAGTTGCTCGCCGGAGGCCCGTTGCCACGCCTTCGGCAACGGCTCGCCCACCTGGCCGAGAGCCTCCGCTACGAGGAGGCGGCACGGCTCCGCGACCGCCTCGAGGCACTCGAGCAGATCCTCGAGCGGCTTCGCCGGCTCGAGCACGCCCGCACCTTGGACGCGTGCCTGATCGCGCCCGCGCTCGAGCCTGGCTGGCGCAAGGCGTTCTTCGCCCGCGCGGGCGTCCTCTGCGCCGTCCGAACGCTGCCGCCGGGGCCGGGGGCCAGGCTCGAGCTCAACGCCGGGCTCGCGATCGCCCGGCGCGTCCCTGCAGAGCGCGCGCCGCTGACCGGCGGGCAGGCCGAGGACCTGATCCTCCTCGAGAGCTTCATCCTCCGACCGACGCCCGAGCTGACGGTCGCACCCCTGGACGGCGAGCAGCTGTTGTCCCAGGTCCGAACGGCGGCTTGACAGCACGCCCAGCGCGGGCCGGTGGCAACTGCTCACCTGCGTCAGAAGCTCTTAGCCGGCCTTGCCGATCCGGTGGTGCCATGGCCGCCACCAGCGCGTGAGGGTCGCGTGGTCGCTGCCGCTCTCGCGTGCGATCGCGAGGATGTCCCGGTGGCTCGACTGGCCCAGCCGCGCATGTGTCCACACGGCGACCGCGTCGTCGCCCTCGAAGTAGCAGAAGACCCGTCCGCCGGGCTTGCCCGGGCCGTGCTGCCACGGTCCCTCGCCGCCCCAGACGAACGCGTTGCACTTGCCCGTGTCGCGTTTGATCGCCGGGTGGTTGGCGAGCTGCGCCGCGTAGGCATCGGCGAGCGCCGATCCGTTCGGATACTCGGAGATCTGCCACCGGTCGGGGATCCCCCGAGGCGGCAGGCAGACGGCCGTCTGCAGGGCTCCCGGATCGGCGACGGTCTGCAACCTGCAGTCCTTCCAGAGCTCGGCCGGGACGAGCTGCGGCAGGCGGGGGTTCGACACGGGCGCGGCCGGAGTCAGAGGCGTTGTCTGTCCACCGGTGGTCAGGGCCGGCGGTGATGCACGGCTGCCCTCACCGTGGTCGTTCGTGGTCAGGAACACGACGAGCGCCGCCGTGCCGGCGGCGATCAGCGCGACGATGGCGCCGAACCTCCAGGTCAGCGCCCGGCGCGGCTGCTTCCCGAAGAACATCACCACCCAGCGGTTGTCCGGGCGAGCGTCGAGCTCGGAGTAGACCTTGAAGATCTGGATCGGGTCCGGAATGTTCTTGAGCCGGACCTTCCCCTGGTCGACGTACTGGAGCCCCGTCAGGCGCCCCGCGAGCCTCGTCGTCCCCGCGCTGACGAGCACGTCCCCTCCGTGAGCGCGCCCGCAGAGCCGGGCGGCGACGTTGAGCGCGGCGCCGCGATAGCTGCCGTCGGCGAGCTCGACCGCCTCGCCCGACTCGATGCCGATCCCGACCCGGAGCGGCAGATCCGTGTTCGCTTCCTCTTCGCCGAAGCGGGCCTGGAGGTCGACGCCGGCGCGAATCGCCTGGCGGGCCGAGGTGAAGACGGCCAGCGCCTCGTCGCCGCGAATCTCGACGACCCGCCCGCCGTGGGCGTCGATCTCGTCGGCGGTCACCTCGGCGAACGTCGCCGAGAGCCGGGCCGCCGCCTCGTCGCCGAACTCCTCGGTGAACCGGGAGTAGCCGCGCACGTCTGCGATCAGGAACGTGCGAACGCCTGTTTGGCCTTCGCCCACCGCCATCGAGTATAGGACAGCCTCCCGGGACGTACTTGCCGGCTACTCGGCGGCAACCCCGTCCACGTCGACTACGTCGAGCCAGACCTCGCTCAGCAACGCGGCCGATTGCATGGCGCTGAGCCCGATCAGCTCCTCGTGGCGGGGCTCGAGCGGCAAGGAGTCGAGGACGCGGTCGAACTCGCGCGCGTGGACGGCGTCGAGCTTCGCGTGGATCAGGAGCTGCCGGAACCCGTCGCGTGGAAGCCCGGTCCGCTCGATGAATTCCTCCAGCGACGGGCGGTGAGGGTGATAGGCCTCGAGGTGGAGGAACCCGAGAATCGCGACCGGGTGGTAGTGGAAGATCCAGAAGTACTGGGCTCCGAGGAGGGCCGCCAGCTTCGGCGGCGGCAGCTCGGCCTGGAGCGCGATCCGGTCGACGCCGAGCGCCTCGAGGTCGTCGAGCGCCGCTCCGCCCGGCTCGTCGCCGTGCATCTCCTCGGGGATGTGCTTCTCGAGATACGCCGCCAGCCCCTCGGCGACGGGATCGTCCGGACCGAGCTGCCGCGCACGCTCGAGCGCCGCCTCCATCAACGGCACCATCGTGCGCGCCAGCTGGTACCCGGCCGCCATGTAGCGCGGGAAGAGCTCGCGTGCCCGCGGATGCCCGAACAGCAAGGCGCCCGGTCTCGCCAGGGCCGGGACGAGGAGCCCGACCTTGAGCCGGAGCCGCTCGCTGCTTGTCAGTCCGTCGTTCGTGCCGACCCTAGAAGGGAGGCATGTACATGTTGTAGTGCGGCTCGCCGCCCGGCAGGCACTCCCGAGCCCGTTCGAGACGACGCGTCACGTCGACGATCAGCTCGATCTCCTCCGGACGCAGGCTCTCGATCACGTCCACGTACTCCTTGGGCATGTCCTTGCTCTGGATCTCGTACCCCTCGTGTACCAGCCGCTCGATGTTGGTCCTGGGCCTGTCCATGTGTCCCTCCTCTCGTTGCCGCGCCGGGCGATCCTAACAAGGCGCGTCGCCCGCCTCACGAAGCGCGGGCGTGAGCCCTCAGCTCCTCGAGACGCCGCCCGGCTCGCTCCAGCGCGACGAGATTGCCCTTCTGCACGTACAGGTTCATCGCCTGCTCGAGGCATGCGCGGCCGTCCTCGGCGCGGCCGGCGGCGACCTCGACCTCGGCCAGGTCGGCGAGGGCGTTCGCGTGGTAGTTGAGCATGTCGGTCTGCTCCGCGAGCGCCACCGCTTCACGGGCAAGCTCGTCGGCCTGCTCCTGGCGCCCACGACGAGCGAGGATGCGCGCCCGGACCTGCCGCCAGAGCATCTGCGAGGAGACGTCGCCCGTCGGCGCGAGCCCCTCGGCAGTTTCGGTCCACTCGTGCGCATGGTCGAACTGCGCGAGAGCGTGCAGCGACGCGGCGAGCTGGCCGGCCGCCAGCGAGCGGTGCCCGACCTCGCCGAGCTCCTCCAGAAGCTCGCAGCTCCGGCGGACCGCGCGCTCCGCGGCAGAGTGCTCGCCCGCGAGCATCTCGATCTCCCAGTGCGCCATGCCGCCCATCGCGAGCCAGAGCTTCTGCCCGAACTCCGCCGCCGCGTCGTCCGCCGAGGCGGCGAGCGTGCGGGCGCGGTCGAAGTTCCCGCGCATCGCCTCGAGCATCGCGTGCTGGGTCAGAGAGATCGGATGCTCGGCCTGCTGCTCCTCGTACCAGCGGAGCGCCTCGTCGGCGGGAGTCGGACCGTAGAACATGGCGGTGCCCTGCCAGGCGGGGAGCTCCCCTTCCCAGCGGGCCGAGCCGCCACGGCGCGCGTGCTCCAGCGCGTGCCGGCTTGCCACGAGCATCGCACCCCAGCGGCAGCGGATCAGCTCGCCCCAGGCGGTCGCGAACCAGGCCTCGGCGAGGCCGAGCTCATCCCCGGAAAGCTCGAAGACGGACCTCGCCTCCTCTGCCACGGCCAGCAGGTCCGCGCCCGGCCCCCCGTCGCTGCCTTCGCTGGGCGTCTGCGCGGCGATCCGCGCGCGCAGCAGGCGCGCACGGAGCTCGCCGCCTTCGTTCCCGGCGGCGGCGGCGGCACGGGCGGCTGCGTCGCGCGCGGCCTCCCCGGCGGCGCCGAGGTCTCCCGCCAGGAACAGCGCCTGGCCGAGCTCCAGCCTGAGCGCCACCGCGGGATCGTTCTCGTCGCACAACGCGAGCGCCCGCCTGAGAAACTTGACCGCGGCGCCGACGTCGTTGCGCCCGAGGGCACGAGAGCCGGCCTCCGACAGCAGCTCGCTGGCGCGGAGGGCGAGTCGGCGGCCGTGCTCGTCGACCGGCCTGAGCTCTGCGCGATAGCCGTAGGCCTGCTCG
>DASXBA010000111.1:0-52356 GCA_036406475.1 Thermoleophilaceae bacterium
GGGACACCCTGCTCCTCGGCGACCAGGTCGTAGAGCAGCAGCAGGCACGCGGCGGGCGCGTTGATGGTCATCGACGTCGAGACCTGGTCGAGCGGGATCTCGTCGAACGCCGTCCGCATGTCCTCGATCGTGTCGATCGCGACGCCGGTGCGACCCACTTCGCCGAGCGAGCGGCCGTCGTCGGAGTCCAGCCCGAGCTGGGTGGGGAGGTCGAAGGCCATCGACAGCCCAGTCGAGCCGTGCTCGATCAGGTAGCGGAAGCGCTCGTTGGTCTCCTTGGCCGTGGCGTAGCCCGCGTACTGGCGCATCGTCCACTTGCGCGAGCGGTACATGTCCGGGTGGATGCCCCTGGTGAACGGGTAGTCGCCCGGCTCGCCAAGCCGGTCGTCGAGACCGGGCCGGACGTCCTCGTCGTGGTAGACGGGCTGGATCTCGATCCCCGAGTCGGTGAACCGGCGCGGATCGTCCGGCCCGACGATCGGGGCGATCGAGGACTTCTCTTCGCGGGTGGCCATCGCCCGGAAGGATACGGCGCGCCACCCTCCGCGCCGAACGTCCCGGACTGCCGCCTAGGGCCGGCACCCCGGGACGTTGGGCGAGGGTGCGAGGGCCAGCAAGCGCTGCGGCCGGTCATACACGTCGTCCGAGGGGAGGCGCCGGACGGTCCAGCCGGCCGCCTCCCAGGCCGCCTGCTTGCGGGCGTCCTCGCCCTCGTCGAGGTGGAACGGGCCTCCGTCGATCTCGACTATCAGGCGCTGACGCGGCCAGCTGAGGTCGGCCTCCTCGCCGGCGACCAGGTAGTTCAGTCTCGGCAGAGGACAGGACGCGTCGCGCAGGACCTCGAGCGCCCGAACCTCCGCTCCGCTGCGGGCGCGCTCGAGCGGAAGTCCCGAGTAGCGCGCGAGCGTTGCCGCGAGGCGGCGTGCGCCGCGGCGGCCGCGATGGCGACCGAGCACGTCGCCGAGCGCCGCGAGGGTGGTCAGTCGCAGCCGGATCGCCTCGCGGACGGCTCTCGCGAGGGCTCGGCCGCTGACCCGCCCGGCGAGGTCCAGCAACGTGCGCTCCACGGTCGTGATCGGGATTCCCCGCAGGAGCTCACATTCCGTGTGAAGCGTCGAGCTGCGGAACACGAGCACGTTCCCGACCCGGCGCGGGCCGCCGCTTCCCGGCCGGGTAACGGTCTCGACGCGTCGTGTCAGCGACCAGAAGCCGCGCGCCGCGGCCGAGCTCTCGTGGCTCAGCACGGTTCCCGGCGCGGTGAGGGTGGCACCCATCCAGCGACCCCACTCGTCGTGCTCGAGGATCGGCGGGACCGCGAACACTCCCTGCTCGACGGCTACGAGTCCGCGGGTAGCGAGTTGGTGGGCGATGGCATGCCGGCTCAATCCGAGTCCGAGCAACTGCGCCCGTGACACTCGGTTGAACTGACGCCCGGCCAGCTCCTGTACGCGAACGTCCCGCATGGCCGGCTAAGGGCGGCAACCGGGGACGTTCGCCCCTGGGTCGCCGTACGATCTCCGGCCGTGATGGCGAGGGCTCGGCTGTTCGCGCTGGCACTGGTGGCTGCTTTGGTAGCCGCCGCCCCCGCCGCTGGCGCGACCTATCCCGCGAGCGTCAAGCAGAGCGTGTTCGTGAAGATGGACGACGGCGTGCAGCTCGCCGGCTCGCTCTACCTCCCCTCGAGCGACGGCAAGACGCCGGCGCCGGGCCGCTTCCCGGTCATCCTCACGATGACCCCCTACGGGCGCAACCTGGGCCAGACGCGCGCCGACTGGGCGCAGCGCGGCTACGTGGGCGCCATCTTCGACATCCGCGGCGCCGGCGGCAGCGAGGGCAACCTCAACGACAACTACTTCTCGCCGCGCGAGTCACGCGACAGCGCCGAGGTGATCGAGTACCTCGGCACGCGCCCGTACTCGAACGGCAGGGTCGGCATGATCGGCGGCTCCTACGAGGGGATCACCCAGCTGCTGGCCGCCGCCAGGCAGCCGCCTCATCTGAAGGCGATCGTCCCGACCGTTCCGCTCGCCGACCTCTACCGCGACGCGGTCTACCACGGCGGGATCCTGTCCGAGTTCTTCGGCGCCCAGTACCTGGCGGTGCAGGGCGGTCCCGGACTGGTGGGCCCCAACGATCCGGGCGACACCCCGCACACGATCCTCGCCAAGCTCGACCAGGCGCAGTCGGAGCCGATCGCCTTCGACTACTTCGAGAGCACCACGGACACGCAGTTCTTCCGTGAGCGCTCCCCGATCAACCAGGCGAGCCGGATCAAGGTGCCGATGCTTCTCGACGGCGGCTGGTTCGACGGCCTCAGCGCCCGCGGCGGGCCCGAGATGTGGGGTGCGCTGCGGCGGCGTCGCGGCGTGGAGACCCGGATCGTGATGGACCCGATCACCCACAAGGGCAACGGGCCGCCGTTCAACCTCTCCGGCTACGACCCGAAGATCGACGACTTCGCCAAGACGACGCAGGAGTTCCTGGCCCACTACCTCACCGGCGCGCCGGAGCCGAAGCGGAGGCCGGTGAAGCTGTTCCTGATGGGCCGGAACAAGTACATCTACGGGTCGACCATTCCGCTGGCGGGGACCCACGACGACCGCCTCTTCCTGAGGGCGGGCTCGACCTCGCCGGCGCCGGTGGCGAACGGACGCCAGAGCTACTTCACCAACCCGTCCGCCGGATTCAGCGTGACCTTCGACCGCCACGGCACGGTGGCGGCGAGCCCCTACGCGCCGCTCGACCAGCGCAGCGAGAACCAGGAGGGACTCGTCTGGACGAGCAAGCCGCTCGAGTCGCCGCTGGCCGTGGCCGGGCCGATCTCGATGCGGCTCGTGGCGTCGTCGACCGCGAACGACACCGACTGGTTCGTGCGCATCTCCGACGTGCGGCCGGACGGCTCGACGCTGCTGCTCACGCCGGGCTACCTGCGCGCGTCGCACCGCGCCCTCGACCCGCGCAAGAGCACCCCGCTGCGGCCGTACCACACGCACTTGAACCCCTCACCGATCGTGCCGGGCAAGCGCGTGACCTACGCGATCGAGGTCTGGCCGACCGCCAACGAGTTCGAGAAGGGCCACCGGATCCGGGTCCAGCTCGCCTCCGCCGACGCGCCCAACCACATGCCGGGCACGCTGCACCTCGACCGCGCCAACCCGGCCAACGACTCGTTCACCCCATTGCCGCCCGCCACCAACACCATCTACTACGGCGGCGCCGGCGGCACGTCGCTGCTCCTGCCGGTGATCCGCGGCAGCGTTCCCCAGGCGCTCGGCGGCTGCCTTGCCAGGCGCGCGCCGATCGGGCGGAGCAACATCGGCCGCGTCCGCCTGCGCTACACGCGCAGGCGGCTGGCGAGGATCCCGATCCGCCCGATCCGGCGCAAGGGACGCGTCTACCGCTACTGCGTCAAGCGCTCGCGCGGGAAGGTCTCCGCGGTGCTGAGCGCGCGCGGTCGCACGCTGCTCGTCACGACCACCGCAACGGGCCACCGCCTGCGCAAGGTCGGCCGCGGCGTCTCGCTTCGCCGGCTGCGGGCGCGCTTCCCGCACCGGAGGCGGCTCGGGCGCGGCCTGTATCGCGCGGGCCCGCGCAGCCGGCGCGTGTTCGGCGTCCGCCGCGGCAAGGTCCGCTGGGTGGTCGTGGCCGACAAGTCGCTGCTGCGCAAGCCGCGCGTGCTGCGCCGCTACCTGCGCAAGGCCGGGCTCTAGTCGCCCCGGCGTAGCATCTCCCGCGTGGAGGTCACGGTTCGCCTGTACGCGATGCTGCGCGAGCGCGCCGGCGCCGACGAGGTCCGCCTCGAGCTGCCCGACGGCGCGCGCGTGGGCGACGCGCTCGGCGAGCTGTCCGGCCTGGCCGACGGTCTGCCGCTCGTGATGGCCGTGAACCGCGAGTACGCGTCCGCGGAGACCGTCCTCGACGCGGGCGACGAGCTCGCGCTGATCCCGCCGGTGAGCGGCGGCTCGGTCGAGGCGGCTCCCTGGGTCCGGGTCACCGGCGAGCCGCTGTCGCTCGACTCCCTCGTCGTCCGGGTCCGCGACCCGCGCGCCGGGGCGCTCGTGACCTTCCAGGGGGTCACGCGCGAGGTGGACAAGCTCGACTACGAGGCCTACGTCGAGATGGCCGAGGAGCGGATTGCGGCGATCGCCCGCGAGGCGGTCGAGCGGCACGGGCTATGCGCGGCGGCGGTGGAGCACCGGGTTGGCGAGGTGCCGCTGTCCGAGCCGAGCGTCTGCGTGGCGGCTTCGGCTCCGCACCGGGGGGAGGCGTTTGCGGGCGCCCGCGAGATCATCGACCGCGTCAAGGCGGAGGCGCCGATCTGGAAGAAGGAAGATGAGCGCTGGGTCGAGGGGACCGAGCCGGGAGGCTGAGCGGCTGCGGGAGCTGCCGTCGGTCGAGCAGCTCGCCTCGCGGCTCGAGGGGGTGCCCAAGGGCGCGGCGGTCGCCGCGGCCAGGACCGCTGTCGCCGCGGCGCGCGAGCGGATCCAGTCGGGCGGTGATCCCGGCGATCTCGTCGCTGCCGCCGAGGCGGCGCTCGAGCCCAGCCTCCGCCGGGTGCTCAACGCGAGTGGCGTGATCGTCCACACCAACCTCGGCCGCGCCCCGCTGGCCGCCGAGGCGGCCGAGGCCGCGGCGCGACTCGGCAGCGGCTACACCAACCTCGAGTACGACCTCGCGGAGGGACGCCGCGGCTCGCGCCAGGAGCACGTCGAGGGGCTGCTGCGCGAGCTCACCGGCGCCGAGGCTGCACTGGTCGTGAACAACTGCGCCGCCGCCGTGCTGCTGGCCGCGGCCGCCCTGGCCGGCGGGCGCGAGCTGGTGGTCTCGCGCGGCCAGGAGGTGGAGATCGGCGGCTCGTTCCGGATCCCGGACGTGATCGCCCAGTCGGGCGCGCGGCTCGTGGAGGTCGGGACGACCAACCGGACGCGACTGGCCGACTACGAGCGCGCTCTCACGCCGGAGACGGGCGCCGTGCTGCGGGCACACCAGTCGAACTTCCGGACGGTCGGCTTTACCGAGGAGGTCTCGATCGAGGACCTGTGCAGGCTCGGCGCGCCGGTGATCGACGACGTCGGCTCGGGTGCCCTCGCCGAGGGGTTCCCCGAACTCGCCGACGAGCCGCCCGTGCGACGCTCGGTGCAGGCCGGCGCGGCGGTGGTCTGTTTCTCGGGCGACAAGCTCCTCGGCGGCCCGCAGGCGGGCCTGATGGTGGGCAGGCGGGAGGAGCTCGGCCGCTGCCGCTCGCACCCGCTTGCGCGGGCGGTCCGGATCGACAAGCTGTCTCTTGCCGCACTCGAGGCGACGCTCCGGCTCTATCGCGGCGCGACCTCGGAGATACCCGTGCTGCGCATGCTCGCGGCGGGCGAGGAGGAGCTCGAGGCGAGGGCGCGGTCGATGGCCGAGGTCCTGGAGGGCGCGCGTGTGATCCGCGCCAGCGCCAAGGTCGGCGGCGGCGCGCTGCCGCTGCTCGAGCTCGAGGGGCCGGTGTGCGCGGTCGATCCGGGCGAGATCGGTGTCGACGAGTTGGCGCGCCGCCTGCGCCGGGCGGAGCCGCCGGTCGTCGCCCGAGCCCGCGAGGGCTGGCTGCTGCTCGACCCGCGCACGCTGGACGACGAGGAGGCCGCGGAGGCCGCGGCGGCGGTGGCTACTGCGCTGCGTCGGTAGCGCGAAGGAAGGTGAGCACCGCCAACACCCGGCGGTGATTGTCGTCGGTGGCCGGCAGGTCGAGCTTGCTGAAGATGTTGGAGATGTGCTTCTCGACGGCGCCTCCGGTGATCACGAGCGCCTCGGCGATCGCTGCGTTGCTGCGGCCCTCGGCCATCAGCGAGAGCACCTCGCGCTCGCGCGGGGTGAGCGCCTCGAGCGGCCCCTGGTCGGACGACCCGCGGCCCTGCACCAGCTCGGCGACGACCTCGCGATCGAGAGCGGTCCCGCCGCTCGCCACGCGCTGCAGCGCGTCGAGGAAGGCGGGCACGTCGCCCACGCGCTCCTTGAGCAGGTAGCCGACGCCGCCCTCGCCGCCGGCGAGCAGCTCCGCCGTGTAGACCGGCTCCACGTACTGCGACAGGATCAGGACGCCCACCTCGGGATGCCGCTCGCGGGCTTCGATGGCCGCGCGCACACCCTCATCGGTGAAGTCCGGAGGCAGCCGCACGTCGACGATCGCGAGGTCGGGCTTGTGGCCGGCGATCATCCGCAGGAGCCCCGGGCCGTCCTCGGCCTGCGCGACCACCTCGATGCCGTGCTCGCGCAGCAGCGCGACGAGCCCCTCGCGGAGCAGTGCCTGGTCCTCGGCGATCACGACTCGCATGGGAGCTCCGCGCGGATCGTCGTGCCGGCGCCGGCGGGGCTCATCACCCGCAGGTCGCCGTCGAGCGCCTCGACGCGGCCACGCAGGCCCATGAGGCCGCCCCCCGCCGGATCGGCACCGCCGGGGCCGTCGTCGGCCACCTCCACGACCAGCCGCCCGCGGTCCATGGCGATCGTGACAAGCGCGTGCGAGTCGGGCGCGTGCTTGGCGACGTTGGTGAGCGCCTCGGCCGCCACGAAATAGGCCGCCGTCTCGAGCACGCCCGGCGGCCGCCTGTCGAGCTCGACGTCCACGCTCACCGGAATAGCCGAGCGCCGGCCGAGCGCCTCGACCGCCGCGGCCAGGCCGCGGTCGGCCAGCACCGGCGGCGCAATCCCGCGCGAGAGGTCGCGCAGCTCGGCGATGGCCGCGCTCGCCTCGTCGCGGGCCTGGCGGACGAGCTCCGCCACCTCCGGCTGCCCGCTGAGGTTCTCCTCCGCGCGACCCAGCTGCATGCTGAGGGCCACGAGCCGAGCCTGCGCACCGTCGTGCAGGTCGCGCTCGATCCGGCGCAGCTCAGCGTCCTGCACGTCGAGCGCCCCGCGCCGCGTTCGCGTGAGCTCGTCGACGCGCTCCACCAGCTCCTGCTCGCGAACGCCGGGGAAGACGCGGACCCACATCATCGCCACGAGCCAGTGCACGCCGAGCAGCGTGCCCAGCCCGAGGAGAGTCCACACGGGCCAGAAGGTGCCACGGCCGGCGAGCAGCCAGACGATGATCGTCGTTCCCCCCAGGACGGCCGAGATCGCCAGCTGCACGGCGAACCTGCGCTGAAAGCCGGGGGGCTCGCGCCGAGCGCGGCGGATGCCGAGCGTCAGCGCGAGCGGAAGGGCGAGCCCGAGCCAGACCCAGACCGGCCAGAAGTAGCCGCCGGTGAACGCCCAGATCAGCGTCGTGAGGAGTGCGAGGAAGCCGGAGACCAGCGCCTGCGGGGTCAGCAGCGCGCTCAGGTCGGGGGGCGGGCGCAGGGGCCGCTCGGCGGCGACGTCGCCGGGGGAGTCCAGCAGCGCGGTGGCGAGCTTCGACTCGCCGGCGCTCATCAGGCGCAGCAGGACCACGGCTATCGCGGCGAGCGGGATCGCGAGCGGCATCATCAGGAGCGCCTCGCCGAGCGTGTCGACGTTCCAGAGCCCCCAGTCGACGCCATCCGGGATCGTCCAGAACCAGAACGGCATCAGCCACACGGCCACCACCTGAAGGACCGCTCCCACGGCCACCGCCCCGAACACGAGCCCGACCGTGGAGTGCGTCACGAGCCAGGCGAGGTCCTTCCAGGTCTGGCGGTCGCGAGCCGTGCTGGCGAGTCGCGCGAGGAAGGGCTCTCCCTTGTGGTCGCGGTAACGCCCGTGCAGCGGGCGGCCGAGCACGAGCGCGGCGTTGCGCCGGTCGAGCTCGGCCGTCCAGCGGAAGGCCATCGCGCTCAGGAGGAAGACCGGGAGACCCACCACGAACACGACGAGCGACAGCGTGGCGGTCACCCCGACGATCCACACCGCGAGGGCCAGGACGCTCGTGGCGAGCCCGACCGCGAGGTAGGCGGCCTCGACGCCGGCGCGAGCGCCGACGTCGAGGAGCCAGTCACGCCGCGATGCGGTCACGCGCGGGCCTCGCTTGGCCGAGGGGAGCCCTGCTCCCCCACGCGTGGCAGCCAGCGCAACCTGCGCGGCAGGTACCAGTTGCGGTCACCCAGCAGCTTCATCGCCGCCGGCAGGAGGACCGCACGGATGATCGTGGCGTCGATCAGGATCGCCGCTGCGAGCCCGACCCCCATCTCCTTGAAGTCGAGGAAGGAGAGGGTCGCGAAAATCCCGAACACGGCGACCATCACGGCCGCTGCGCTCGTGACCACTCCCGCGGTCGTCTTGACGCCGTGAGCAACCGCGCGCTCGGTTGGCATGCCGCGATCGTACGCCTCGCGAATCCGGCTGAGGATGAACACGTGGTAGTCCATCGACAGGCCGAACAGCACCACGAACAGGAACAGCGGCAGCCACGAGGTGATCGCGCCGTTCGAGTGGAACCCGAGCGGGCCCTCGAGGTGACCGTCCTGGAACACCCACACGACCAGCCCGTAGGCGGCACCCACCGACAGCAGGTTCAGCACGATCGCCGTCAGCGGGATCACCAGCGAGCGGAACGTCACCAGCAGCAGCAGGAACGCGGCGGCCAGCACGAAGGCGAACACCAGCGGCATCCGCTGCTTGAGCAGGTCGGTGAAGTCCTTCGACCCTGCGGTGTCGCCGGTCGTCTCGGCCTTCACCCCCGGGACGGCGCCGATCGTCCGCGGCACCACGTCGTGACGCAGCTTCGCGAGCGCCGCGTTCGAGCGGGCGTCCGTGCCGTTGCCTGCCAGCGGGACGCTCACGTCGGCCACCGACCTGTCCGGGCTCACGTCCACCTCGACCGGGCGCCCGAAGGAGCCCGGTTCGGCCTGGACGCGCTCGCGCAGCCGCTCGATCCCCGCCCTTACGGCGGGCGAGTCGGCGTGGCGGCCGCTGACCACGACCTCGGCCGACTCCTGGCTGCCCGGGAAGGCTGCCTGGATCCGATCGTAGGTCTTGACCACCGGGATGTCCTGCGGGAGCGAGCTGGCGCCCGAGTCCGCGGTGTGAAGCCCGAACGCCGGGATTGCGAGCGTCACGAGCAGCGCGGTGGCGATGCCGCCGGCGACCAGCGGCCGCCGCATGACGCGGTCGACCAGCGCCGACCACATGCCGCCGCCATTCGGCCTCAGCTTCCTGACGAAGGGCACGTGGCCCTTCTCCACCCGGTCGCCCAGCCACGCCAGCAGCGCCGGCAGGACCGTGAGCGAGCCGACCATCGCGACGGCCACCACCAGGATCGTGCCGGTGGCGAACGAGGCGAACGTCGGATCGCCGGCGATGTACATGCCGGCCATCGCGACCATCACGGTGAACCCGGAGACGAGGATCGCCCGTCCCGAAGTGGCCGCCGCGGCCTCTAGCGACGCCCGCTCGCCCTTCCCTGCCGCCCGCTCCTCGCGCTCGCGCCGGAGGTAGAACATCGAGTAGTCGACGCCCACCGCCAGCCCGATCAGCAGGACTACGGAGCCGATCTGCTCGGCCACCGGGCTGAGATGGCTCAGGGGGCCGATCAGGCCGATGGTGGCCGCCACCGCGGTGAGGGCCAGCAGCAGCGGTACACCCGCCGCCACCAGGGCGCCGAACACCACGACGAGGATCGCCAGCGTGATCGGGAGCGAGCTGACCTCGGCCTTCCGGAAGTCGTCCTCGAAGCTCTTCGAGAGCGCCCGGTCGGCGCTGGCGCCGCCGAACTCCTCGATCCGGAACCCGGGGTGGGCCCGCTCCGCGGCCGCCACCGTCTTAAGCGCCGCCGGGACCTTGTCCTCGGCGCTGGTGTGGCTGTTGTCGGGGATCTCGAACCCGACCAGGGCCGAGTGCCCGTCCTTCGAGATCCGTCCGTGGCTGCCGCGCTCGTACGGGGCCTGTATGTGGCGGACGAACGCCAGCTCGCCGAGCCGGCGCTGCACGTCGGCGACCGCCTCGCGGAAGGACGGATCGTCCGCCTTCGCGTGGCGGGACTGGACCAGCACGTCCTCGGACGAGCTTCCCGGGAACGCCTTGTCGAGCGTCTTGTCGGCGCGGGCGGATTCGCCGACGCCGCTCTGGTCGTCGTTCAGCGTCTTGGTGCCGAGCGCTCCGCCCACGACCACCGTCGCCAGCACCAGCGCGACCCAGCCCCAGATCGCCGTCTTGCGGTGTGCGGCGCTCCAGCGTCCGGCGCGCGCCGCCAGGTTGATTTTCATCTCGATCGACCTCCTCGGTGGGGTTCTCATCGGTCACCGAGATGCTGGATTCGGGCGCCCCGCCGGACAATGCGGCCCACCGGCGAACGGGCTGGGGGCGGCAGGCGTCTGCCGCGGTGGGGATAACCCCACCGGGCCTGCAACTCTCTGCGCTGGATGATGGCTCCACCGCTCACGCTCGGCACCGCCGGCCACATCGACCACGGCAAGACCGAGCTGATCCGCGCCCTCACCGGCAAGCACACCGACCGCCTGCCCGAGGAGCACGAGCGCGGCATCTCGATCGAGCTCGGCTACGCGCCGCTCGAGCTTCCCGGCGGCAGGCGGCTGTCCGTGGTGGACGTGCCCGGCCACGAGCGCTTCGTGCGCACGATGGTCGCCGGCGCGACCGGCGTCGACCTGTTCCTGCTCTGCGTGGCCGCCGACGACGGCGTGATGCCGCAGACGCGCGAGCACGTGGCCGTGCTGCGCCAGCTCGGCGTCGAGCGCGGCGTGGTGGCGGTCACGAAGGCGGACCTGGCCGACCCCGGTCGCGCCGCGGGAGAGGTAGAGGAGCTTCTGCCCGGCGTCGAGGCCGTGCCGGTCTCGGCGGTCAGGGGGGTCGGGCTCGACGACTTGCTGGCCGCCCTCGGGCGGGTCGCGGACGTGCTCCCGGGGCGGGCCGGCGGCGACGGCGCTGCCCGGCTGCACGTGGACCGCTCGTTCACCTTGAAGGGCATCGGCACGGTCGTGACCGGCACGCTCTGGTCGGGCGCGCTCGCGGCCGGCGACCGCGTCCGGATCCTCCCGGAGGGTCTCGAGGCGAGGATCCGAAGCGTCCAGGTGCATGACCGGCCGGTCGAGCGCGCCGACGCGGGCCAGCGCGTGGCGCTCAACCTGAGCGGCGTCGGCTGGCGGGACCTCGGCCGCGGCGACGTGGTCTGCGGCCCCGGGGCCGAGCTCGAGCCGACCTGGCTGGTGGACGCTCTCGTTGCCCTGGAACCTGGCGCACGGCCGCTCGGGCGCGGCACGCGGCTGCACGTGCATCACGGGACGCGCGAGGCGCCCGCCCGGGTGGTGCCGCTCGACGGCGACGAGCTCGCTCCGGGCGCTACCGGCCTCGCCCAGCTCAGGCTCGAGTCGCCGCTCGTGCCGGCGGCGGGCGACCGGCTGGTGCTGCGCCAGCTCGCGCCGCCGGACACGATCGGGGGCGGGGCGGTGGTCGATCCGCATCCGCGCAAGCACGGCCGCCGCGAGCGGCCCCAGGCGGCAGCTCCAGCGCCCTCGGAGCCGGCGCCGGAGCCGCTAGAGCTGGACGACACCGCCCTCCGCCTCGAGGCCGACCTCGTCGCCGACGGCGCGAGCCCGCGCACCGACGCCGACCTGGCCGCGAGCCTCGGTCTCGAGCCGTCGGCCGCCGCGGACGGCCTGCGCGCGCTCGAGCGCTCCGGCCGCGCCGTGCGCGTGGGGCCCAACCTCCACTTCGCCGCGGAGCCGCTGGCGGAGCTGAGCGCCCGCGTGGTGGCGATCTGCGAGCGCGACGGTCAGGCCACCATCGCCGGCGTCCGCGACGAGCTCGGCACCTCGCGCAAGTACGCCCAGGCGCTGCTGGAGCACCTGGACGCCGAGAAGGTCACCCGGCGGGTGGGAGATGCGCACGCGCTTCGCCGTCGCGGCGGGGCCGCTGGATGAAGATCGCTGCGCGGTCCTTGGGCAGAAGGCGGCGGACCGACAGGAAGAGCCGCGCCGTGCGCAGCGGCTTCGGCCTCCTGAAGACGATCACCGTGTAGTTCTCGGCGTAGACGCGGCGCACCTCGGTGAAGCCGGGGATCGTGGGGTTGGCGGGGCGCGGCGGGGGCGGCGGGTGCGTGGAGTTGCCCTGACGCCCGTGCTTCGAGATGAGCGCGATCTCCTCGATGTCCGCCACGCCCTTGCCCAGCCCGCGCGCGCCGGGCGCGTAGAGCGCGAACGGCGCGGCGCCGGTCTCGGCAGGGGTGAGGACCACGGCACGGGTCACGCGCGGCGGGCCGAGCGTCTTGACCATGTCGCGCCAGTCGTCGCGCTGCCACAGGGGCGTGACGTCGACGCCGATCGTCGCCACGAGGCCCGCAACGCACAGCACCGCGATCCCCGCCTGCCCTGTGCGGCTCGGCACCAGCCCGGCGGCCGCGACCGTGAACAGGGGAAGCCAGGCGATGAGCACGTTGCGGGTGTCCACGTAGTCGAGCCCGAGCAGTGCCAGCACGCCGGGGATCACGACGCCCAGCCCGGCCAGGCCGGCCGCCACGTTCACTCCGCGCCCGCCGCGGCGCAGCGCGACCGCGATCCCCGCGCCCAGGATCGCGCCGCCCACGATCGTCATGAGGATCTCGAGCGGCGCCTCGAAGCCGGTGATGAACTGCTTGAGCGAGCGCAGCAGCCGGTAGGGCAGGGCGGTGCTGCGGATGAACGAGGCGAGGTCGAGCCGCTGCTGGTGGATCGCGAGGGGAAGCAGCGCGACCCCCACGGCTCCGACCGCCGCCGCAGCTCCGACGACGTCGCGCCGCCGCGGCGAGCGCCAGACGAGCCACACCGCCTCCGGCACCACCAGGAAGCCGGCGAAGTAGTGCGCGGTGAGCGCGAGCCCCGAGCTGACGGTCCACCAGACGAGCGGCCGCGTCCGCACGTCGTCGAGCAGCTGGGCGAAGAAGTAGAGCGAGAGCGCGCCGAGCACCGTGAGGAGCGCATAGGTGCGCGCCTCCTGCGAGTACCAGACGAGCAGCGGGTTGAATGCGGCGAGCGCCGCCACCGCGACGCCGACGCGCTCGGAGCGCGTCAGCTCTCGCGCCGCGAGGTAGAAGACGGGGATCGCGACCGTCCCGAGCAGCGCGGACAGCGAGCGGATCCCGACCTCGCCGCTGCCGAACACGCGCGTCCAGAGCCAGGCGACCAGGTAGTAGAGCGGCGGCGTCGACTCGCTTCCGGGGATCCGGTCGAGCATCCCCCAGAGGTCGTGGCGGACGAGCCCGACCGTGACGGCCTCGTCGTACCAGAAGCTCTGGAGGTCGAGCGTGGCGAAACGCAGCGCCGCGCCGGCGAGCGTCAGCGCGATCAGGAGGCGGCGCATCGGCGGCGGATGCTAGAGCGGCTCGGGGCGTGTTACCGTCGCGAAGAGGACTCGCGATGGACTTCTGCATCCTCGGTCCGCTCGAGGTACATGACGGCAACAACCGTGTCCCGCTTGGGGGCGCGAAGCAGCGGGCGCTTCTGGGCTTCCTGCTGCTGCACGCCAACGAGGTGGTCTCGAGCGACCGTCTGGTGGACGAGCTGTGGGGTGAGGCCGGGCTGGGCGAGGGCTCCAAGGCGCTCCAGGTCGCGGTGTCGCGCTTGCGAAAGGTCATCGGCCCGAACACGCTCGTCACGCGCCCGCCGGGGTACGAGCTGCGCATCCAGGATGGGCAGCTCGACCTGCAGCTCTTCGAAGCGCTCTTCGCGAAGGGCCGGGCGGCTGACGACCGGGGCGCCGCGTCCTACGCTTTCCAGCAGGCGCTGGCGCTCTGGCGCGGCCCCCCGCTCGGGGACCTCGCCTTCGAGTCATTCGCGCAGGCCGAGATCGCGCGGCTCGAGGAGCTCCGGCTCACGGCGCTCGAGGACCGGATTGCCGCGGACCTCGACCTCGGTCGCCACGTGGAGCTGATCGGCGAGCTCCAGGCGCTCGTCGCGGAGTATCCGCTGCGCGAGTCGCTCAGAGGACAGCTGATGCTGGCGCTGTACCGCTCCGGGCGGCACGCCGAGGCGCTCGACATCTACCGGGACGCCCGGCGGGCCCTCGTCGACAAGCTGGGCATCGAGCCGGGCGCGAAGTTGAGGGAGCTCGAGCAGGCCGTGCTGACGCAGGACGCTTCGCTCGCCTGGACGGCCCCGACCGAGCGGCGGACGCCGGACGGTGGTCGTGCGCGGAGAGCGTTGTTGGGGCGCGAGCCGGAGCTTGGCGAGCTCCTCCATGCCCTCGATGACGCCATCCAGGGAAGGGGGACGGTGTTCCTCATTGCCGGCGAGCCCGGCATCGGCAAGAGCCGACTGGCCGAGGAGCTGGTTCAGGAGGCAGCGGAGCGGGGAGCGCGCGTGCTGGTCGGGCGCTGCTGGGAGGCGGGCGGTGCACCCGCGTACTGGCCATGGGTGCAGGTGCTCCGGTCGTTGCTCCAGGAGCGCGAGCCGGGAAGCGTCGAGTCGCCTGCGCCCGGCCCGGGAGCCGCCGCGCTTGCGCAGCTGGTTCCGGAGCTCCGCCAGACGTCCCCGGATGCCCCTGCGCTCGCGTCGGCAGGGGCGCGCTTCCAGCTGTTCGAGGAGATCGCGCGCCTCCTACGCGAATCGGCGGCGGCGGAGCCGCTCGTAGTCGTGCTCGACGATCTCCAGGCGGCCGACACCCCGTCGCTGCTGCTTCTGCAGTTCCTCGCTGGACAGCTGGCGCGGTCGCGCTTCCTGATCGCGGCACTCCATCGGGACGATGACCTGCGCGACGATCGAAGCTTCGCAACGTGCGTCGCGGACATCGCGCGAGAGCCGACGACCCGTCGCCTCCGGCTCGCAGGACTCTCGGCAGCCGACACTTCCCGCCTCATCGAGTCGATAGTCGGCCACCCCGTCAGCGAAGCCGCCGCTCGGCGCATCTACGCCGAAACCGACGGAAACCCGCTGTTCGTCGGGGAGATAGCGAGGCTCCTGTCTGCGGAAGGGAGCCTGGAGCCGAAGGGCGACTTGCCCAGTGGACCGCAACCGCTGCCCGACACGGTCACGGATGTGATCGGCCAGCGCCTGGACCGCCTCGCGTCCGCGTGCCGAAGTCTCCTTCGCGGAGCCTCGATCCTCGGCCGGGAGTTCCGCGTGAGGGAGCTCGCCGCGGTCAGCGACATGGACGAGAGCGCAGCGCTCGAGACCCTGGACGACGCGATCACCGCCCGCGTGCTCACGGTGTCCGCGGTCGACCGCGTTCGCTTCTCGCATGCGCTCGTTCGGGAGACGCTCTACGGCAGCCTCACCGCGGTCCAGCGCCGCGAGTCCCACCGGCGGGCCGGCGAGACCCTCGAGTCCCTCTACGCATCCGATCTCGAGCCCCACCTGGCGGAGCTCGCGCACCATTTCTACGAGGCCTTGCCCGGCGGCGAACCCGCGAAGGCCGTCGACTACGCCCGAAGGGCCGGTGATCGTGCGGGGCAACTGCTCGCCTACGAGGAGGCCGTCCGCCTCTACCGGCTGGCGCTCGCGGCGCTGGACGTCCAGAGCTCGGGTGCGGACGACCAGCGCTGCGCACTGCTCGTCGCGCTCGGTGACGCGGCGGCGCGAGCCGGAGACGAGACGGGTGCGCGAGGCACCTTCCTCGAGGCTGCCGAGGTCGCGAGGAGAGCCGGCCTCCCGCTCGAGCTGGCACGGGCGGCCCTCGGCTACGGGGGCAGATTCGTCTGGGCGCGGGCGTACGGGGACGCCCATCTGATCCCGCTGCTCGAGGAAGCGCTCGTCTCGCTGCCGGGCGATGCCTCCGACCTGCGGGCGAAGCTGATGGCCCGTCTGGCCGGCGCGCTCAGGGACCATCCGTCGCGCGAGCGGCGGGCATCCCTCAGCGCGCAAGCCGTGGAGATCGCACGGCGGCAGGAGGACTCCGCCACCCTGGCCTACGTTCTCGACGGCCGCTACGGCGCCCTGATGTGGCCGGACAACCCGGAGGAGCGACTGGGCATCGCCGACGAGATCGTCGCGCTCGCCGAGCAGGCATCTGACGACGAGCGGGCGATCGGAGGGCGGATCTACCGCGTCATCGCCTGCATGGAGCTCGGCCGGATGCTCGACGTGGAGCGCGAGCTGGAGGTCACGGCAGAGCGGGCGGCAGAGCTGCGCCAGCCCGCCCAGCTCTGGTTCACGGCTGCGATGCGCGCAGTCGTCGCGCTCCTCCGCGGGAAGTTCGACGAGGCGGAGCCCTTGATCGATACCGCGCTGAGCCTTGGTGAGCGCGCACAACGTCGGGACGCCGTGCTCTCACATCGGCTTCAGCTCTTCATCCTCCGCAGGGAGACGGGCGGCCTCGTCGAGATCGAGGAGCTGATGGAGCGCACCGTCTCCGAGTTCCCGACGCGCCCGGTGTTCCGCTGTGCGCTGTCCTGCCTGCGTGCGGACCTCGAGCGACCCGGACCGGCTCGCCGTCAGCTTCACGAGCTCGCGTCCCACGACTTCGCCTCGATTCAACGAGACAACGAGTTCCTCTTCTCGCTCGGCTTCCTGGCGGACGCGGCGCACCAGCTCGAGGACGTTCGCAGCGCCAGCGTCCTCTACGACCTGCTCGTCCCGTTTGCGCATCTCAACGCGTCCAACGCCGACGAGCTCGCGACCGGCTCCGTCTCCAGGCCGCTCGGCGTGCTCGCCGCGACGCTGATGCGCTGGGACGACGCCACCGGGCACTTCGAGGCAGCCCTGGTTCAGAACACGGCGATGGGGGCGCGTCCCTGGATAGCCCACACCCGCCACGACTACGGGAACATGCTCCTGGCGCGCGCCGAGGACGACGACCGCGAGCGTGGAATCGCGCTGCTGGCCTCCGCCCGCGAGGACTACGAGGAGCTCGGCATGACGCCGTGGGCGACGAAGGTCCAGAACGTCGTCGCAGCTATCCCGAGCTGATCGCGAGCACCCGCGCCGGGCCGCCGCTGCCGCCCTGGAGGGAAGGGGCCCCCACCACCAGGAGCGTGCCGGAGGGCGGGAGTTGCTCGAGGCTCTTCAGGTTCTCGATGCCGAAGCGTCCGGTCGAGAGCCAGGCGCGGTGCGCCGGATAGTCCGTGGCAGGTCCGAAGTCGAGGCTGGGCGCGTCCAGGCCGACCGCCCGCACGCCGGGTCGCTCGTCCGTCAGGTAGTCGGCGGCCTCCGCGCTGAGGCCGGGGAAGTGCATGGTCCCGGTCTCGTCCGCGTTCAGGTACGCCGCCGGATCCTGCGCTCGCTCTGCCCATCCAGTCAGCACGAGCAGCGCGGACCTCTCCGGGAGGCGACCATGACGACGCTCCCACGCCGCTATGTCGTCGGGCAACAGCACCGCGTCGTGCTCCTTCCTCACCCGCTCCCGGAAGTCGATCACCGCCGCCTCGAGGACCAGCTCGCGTGGCTCGATCTGGTCCACCGTCGCCCCGCCGTCCGCGAAATGCGCGGGGGCGTCGACGTGGGTGCCGCAGTGCTCGTCGAACGACCACGAGCGCACGAAGAACCCGTCCTCGTCGAGCGCGAACTTGGAGACCACCTCGACGGGGTCGTAGACGGGCAGGAGCGGGAACGCCGGGCTCAGCGGATGCGTGAGGTCCAACACCTGCGAGTCGGCGGGGAGCCCCACCATGGCTGGAAGACTAGGCTGCGCCCGTTCGAGCGGCCGGTGCGGACGAGTTGGTGAGCGAGTGAGCGAGCATCCTGCGAGACGCGCCCTTGGGACGACCCGGCGCGCGGTCGCATCGATCCGGCTCCGTCGGTTCCTCGCGAGCTCCGCGCCGCCGTACCGGGTGGAGCTCGGTGCGGGCGACACACGCCGGGACGGGTGGCTGTCGACCGACGTGCGCCGCCTTGCCCAGCACCACCTCGACGCGACTCGCCCCTGGCCGTTTGCGCCCGGCTCGGTCAGCCACGTGTACGGCGACAACATGATCGAGCACGTCCCGATCGACGGAGCACGCGCACTCTTCTCCCATGCGATGACGGCGATGGCTCCCGGAGGCCGGATCCGGCTGGTCACGCCGGACGTCGAGAAATGCGCGGAGGTGTATCTCGAGCGCGGCGACCTGGCCCGCGCCCAGCTCGACGCGCACCGCGGCGCCGGAACACGCGTCGAGCACTTCGTCGACATCCTCAGGGGAGTGTTCGTCGAATACGAGCACGACCGCGGCTACGCCTGGGATTTCGAGTCGCTCGGCGAGGAGCTGAAGGCCGCGGGCTTCGTCTCGATCGAACGCTGCGAACTTCAGGAGAGCTCCGACCCGGTCCTGAGGGGCCTCGAGTCACGGGTGCTCCCCATCGACCGAGTCACGATGCTGGCCGTGGAGGCGCAGCGCCCCTGAGGCTTTCAGGCCGACGGGGTGGCCCCGGGCGCACGACTCCGGCCTCGTAAGCGTGGATCACCGCGTGGATTCGATCCCGGAGACGGAGCTTGGCCAGGACGTTGCTGACGTGTGTCTTCACGGTGGCTTCGCTGACCACGAGCTCACGGGCGATCTCCGCATTCGACAGACCCCGGGCGAGGAGACGCAGCACCTCGGTCTCCCGCGGGCTCAGCTCCTCGAGGTCCCGCGGTGGCGGGCCTTCGGGCTGCGCGGCAAAGGCCTCTATCACGCGCCTCGTCACGGCAGGCGCCAGGAGGGCGTCCCCGCTGGCGAGGACGCGGATCGCGTCGGCTAGCTCCTCAGCCGGCGCGTCCTTCAGCATGAAGCCGCTCGCCCCCGCCCGCAAGGCCGCGAAGACGTACTCGTCGAGGTCGAACGTCGTGAGCACGAGCACGCGAAGCCCCGGCTGCTCGGCCAGCACCTGGCGAGTGGCCGCGAGCCCGTCGAGCTGGGGCATGCGGATGTCCATCAGCACAACGGTTGGCTTGCGGCGCCGCACCTCCTCGATCGCCTGAAGGCCGTCCCCGGCCTCGCCGACGACGCTGATGTCCGGCTCGGCCTCGAGCAGTGAGCGAAGGCCCGCCCGGACCATGCCCTGGTCGTCCGCTACGACGACGGTGATCACGGCGTCCCGTTCCTCTGTACCGGCAACGAGGCCAGCACCCGGAAGCCGCCGTCCTCCACATGCGAGTGGATCTCGAGAGTCCCGCCGTAGAGCGCCACGCGCTCGCGCATCCCGACGAGTCCGTGGCCTGAGCTCTCCGTGGCTCCCGCCCCCTCGCCGTCGTCGGCGATCGTCAGGCCGACCGCGGCGTCCTCGTAGCGAACCTCCACCCTCGCGTGCCCCGCGCCCGAGTGCTTCAGCGAGTTCGTCAGCCCCTCCTGGACGATTCGGTAGGCGGCGAGGTCGACCCCGGGTGGCAGAGGCTGCGGATCACCCTGCACGCGCAGGTCGACCTGGAGCCCCGCCGCACGCACCTGCCCGAGGAGCTGCGACAGCTGGTCCAGACCGGGATGCGGCGCCAGCGGCGGGCTCGCTCCGTCGGCGCGGAGCACCCCGAGCAGGCGGCGCATCTCTCCCATCGCCTGGCGCGCGGTCGTCTCGACGCCCGCCAGGTCGGCGGCCTCGCGCTCCTGCTCAGGTCCGAGGCGCCTCCTGATCGCCTGCGACTGGACCGCGATCACGCTGATCGAGTGTGAGACCACGTCGTGCAGCTCGCGCGCGATGCGCGCCCGCTCGGCCTGGACCGCCCGGCTCTCCACTTCGGCTCGCTCGAGCTCGAGCCGACCGGCCCGCTCGGCGAGCTCGTCCACCCGCCTTCCGCGGGCGCGCAGCGCGCGGGCGAAGGCCCAGGGACTGACATAGAAAATCGCGACGAAGACGGCATCGCCGCCGGACTGGCCCAACACGAACACGGCCAGCGCGTCGGCGGCCACCACCATCGCCGGCGCCAGCCAGGCCCGGCGCAGCGGCAGCTCGTAGCCGGCCGTGAAGGAGGCGAGCGCCAGCGCAAAGATCAAAGTCTGATGGGCTCCGCTCTTTTCGACCTCGCCGTAAGCGACGACCGTCGCGGTTGCAAGCGCGAAGACGGTCAGCGGCGCGCGCCTCCGCCACGCCAGTGGGACGGTGAAGCCGAGCACCAGCAAGCCGTCGACTGCGCGGGGAACGCTCACCGCCTCGAGCGCGGCCTCGAGCTCGGCGGCCACGAGGAGCCCCAAGGCGATCAGCGCGTCGAGTCGAGGCGGTTCCAGGCGCCGAATGAGCGTCCTCATCCGCTCCAAGCTACCCCCGGATCGCAGCATTTGGAATCCGTCGCGAGACGGATTCCGAGCGCTCGGTCTCCGTCGCGTGACGGAGGCGAAAGATCGCCTGAGCGGCCGAAGACAGGACCGCGACGGCGCGAGACACTCGCGGCATGAGACGACACCACCACATCGCGGCGGTCGCGCTCGCCAGCGCGGCAGCCGCCACTTCTGCACTGATCCTGACCGCCGGCGGCGATGCCCACCCGGCAAGGACGCTCGCCCTCCGCAACACGGGCCTCGACATCCACCAGGTGGATCTGCCGCCGCTGATCAGCGGCCCGAGCTCGCCGGAGTCACCGGGCGACGAGTTGATCGCCACCTCCCGGGTGAAGGGCTCCGCGAAGGGCAAGCGCTACCTGTTCTGCGCGGTTGCGAAGCAGGGCGCGAGCGTCGAGACGGCCCTCTACTCCTGCCAGGTCACCTACCGGCTGGCGCGCGGCACGATTGACGCAGCCGGCGTCGGGCGAGTGGGCGGCTCGAAGCCGGTCAGCATGGCCGTTACCGGCGGCAGCGGCGCCTACTCCGCGGCGAGCGGAACGATCACTTCGCACTCGGGCAAGGACAGCATCAGGCTGAAGTAGAGGCCGGTCAGGGCGCGAACTCGCCGGTGCCGCCGGAGGGCGTGCTGCCCGGCGCCCGCGACGCTGGGGCCGGCGAGGGCGCCGGCGCCGGCGCGCCGGCAGGGGCGAACTCGGCGGCCGGGTCGGGTGGCGCCGGCTTCGGCGCGGGCTGGGGCGCCGGCTCCGGCAGCGGCTGAGATTGGGAGGGCGGCGGCGCCGGGGTCGTGACGGGTGCCGGCGCGCGCGGCGGCGGGGTTGCCTGCGCCTGCGGCGGCTGGTGCTGCTGGTTGGACTGGCGCGGAGGCTGCGCCGGGTGGTCCGCCACCGCCATCTCCTTGACGCCGGCGCCTCCGCCCGCCACCGCCGCCGCGGTGGCGGCCACCGCGGCGGCCTTTTGTCCCGTGGCCAGCTCGGCCGCGGCGTGCGCGCGCTCGCCGAAGGAGCCGACGAGCCACTCGAACAGCGAGCGGATCGGCCCCGACGGGTCGCCCTGTGCGACCAGCGCGATCGGCGGCAGCAGGGCCGCCACGCGCCTCGGGGCGGCGCGGTACTCGCGCAGCCGCGCCCGGCAGGCCAGGCACGTGCGCAGGTGCGGCCGCAGCTCCCGCAGGTCGGCCGCGGAGGCCTCACCGTCGGCCAGCGCAGAGACGAGCGGCGCCAGCCGCTCGCACTCCGCCCCGCCCTGGATCCCGGCGAGGCGCTCGACGAAGGCGCGCCGGCCCTCGGTCAAGCACCTGTTGACCTTGGTGTAGGTCCAGCCCGTGATCTCGCCGATCTCGCGATAGCTGTAGCCCTCGGCCTTGAGCAGCAGCGCGCGGACCTCCTGTGGCTTGAGCCGGCCGAGGGCCTCGGCGCCCTGGCGGAGCCGCTCGTAGCGCTCGCTTCGGTCGTGCGGGGTGCCGGCGGGCTCGGGCAGGTCGCTCAGCTGGCCGTCGTCGGTGACCGGCGCGGCCCGCTCGCGCTGGCGGCGCATCGAGAACGCCTCGTGCTTGACGACCGTCTTGAGCCAGGGGACGAGCTCGTCCTCGGCGGTGGTCGGCGCCTTGGTGATCAGGATCTCGAGCGCGCGCTGGTAGGCGTCCTCGGCGTCGTCCGCCGTGGCCGAGTAGCGGCGGGCCGTGGCGAGGATCTCCCCGCCTCGGCGCTGGAGCACGTCGAGCGCGACGCGCTCCAGCTCCGGCCGCGAGGGCCGCCCGTTGCCACGACCAAGCATCGGCACTCCCTACAGGGCCCGATCCTCCGCCTTTCGCCCCACCCTCGCGAGCCCGGCGCCCGCAAACTGCGGACTAAATCAGACGGTCGGGCGGCCGGCCGACGACCAGGTGAAGCGGGTCACGTCCTCGCGCGGCGCCAGGGCGCCGGCGCGCTTCCCGCGGCGCACGAACATGGTCGCGGCCGGCGCCGAGCGGGCGATCTCGGTACGCGTCGAGCCGAGGCCCTCCTGGCGCCAGCGCTCGGAGAGGCCGATCACGAGCAGGCCGGCTCCGCTCGCAGCCTCGAGGATGCCCTCGCGGCCGGGTTCGGCCACCACCGGTTCGGCAGGGATCCCGGCGAACTGCTGGACCAGCAGGCCCGCGTCGCCGAGCAGGCGGGTGACGCGCGTGCGCTCGTCGGTGTCGCCGGTGGCGCCCAGCATCTTCAGCGGAGCCCCGGTGGCCGACGCGACCCAGGCCCCCAGTTCGAGCGCCGCCCAGTCGTGCTCGGCGCCGCCGAACGGGACGACCACCGCGTGGTCGGGGCCTGGGCGCGCGGGCGCGTCGGCACGGGCGACCAGGGCGGCGACGTCGCACTCGGCGTCGCGCAGCACGGTGCCCACGGGGCCGCGCGGCACGGCGTCGCCGAGCAGCGGCGTGCGCCCGTCGATGAGCAGCAGGTCGACGGATTCCTTCTCCACGAGCTCGACCAGGTCGTCGCCCGGGTCGGACGAGGTGAAGGCCACGGCGCGCGTGGCGATGCCGCGCTGGATCGCGTCGAGGCGGGCGATCGTCACCTCGTCGTTCGCCTCGCGCACGAGCGCGTCCTCCGTCTGCAGGGCACCGCGCGCCGAGGCGCTTCGCGGCGGCAGCACGAGCCGCGAGAGGATCAGCTCACGCGGCGGATCCGAGGCGGCGAGCGGCTCGGCGATGGCGCGCAGGTCGTCGAGCTCGGCCTCTCCGAGCGAGGCGACGAGGATCGAGCGCTCCGGCACCTCGAGATCCGGGAACTCGGCCATCGAGCGCTCCCGCGCCTCGTCCATCTCCTCCTCGACCGGCGCGCCGTAGGTGTTGTCCGGGTCGATCAGCTTGAGCAGCGGCCCCGCCATGAACGTGGTGGCGAGGGCCATCAGCACGAGGGCGGCGAAGAGCGCGTCCGAGATCACACCCAGCTCGAGCGCCAGGTTCAGGACGATCAGCTCGGTGAGACCGCGAGTGTTCATGAGCGTGCCGATCGCAGCCGAGGCGCGGGTGTCGAAGCCCGTGATCCGCGCCGCCATGGCCGCGCCCATGAACTTGCCCACGATCGCGATGCCGATCAAGGCGAGGGTCACCCACCAGAGGATCGGGCGGTCGAGTAGCCCGATGTTCGTCTTGAGCCCGGTGTATGCGAAGAACATCGGCAGCAGCAGCACCACGACGAAGTCCTCCATCCGCCTGGTGATGTCCTCGCTGAGCCCCGTGTGCCGGGGCATCACGAGACCCGCGATGAAGCCGCCGAAGATCACGGCCACGCCGATCTCCTCGGTGGCGTAGGCGGAGAGGAGCACGAGGGCGAAGATCGCGGCCACCCAGACCCCCGGGACCTTTCCGGCCTCGTCGTAGGCGTCGGACACCCGGCCGAGGAGCGGCCGCACCCCGAAGCCCATGACGAGGCAGAAGGCGATCGCCTCCGCGATCGTCCGTACGACCTCGCCGCCGCTGCCGGAGGCCGCGACCGCGGTGGCGAGGGCGATCAGGAACCAGGCCGTGACGTCGTCGATGGCGGCGCAGCCGAGGGTCAGGGCGCCCAGAGGCCGCTTGAGCATCCGCCGCTCCACGAGGATGCGTGCGAGCACCGGGAACGCGGTGATCGACATCGACACGCCCATGAAGACCGCGAACGCGACGAACTTCTTGTCGGGCGAGAGGATCGGGTAGAGCGGCAGCGCGATCGCCAGGCCGAGGATCATCGGCAGCGCGACGCTCGTGTTGGAGATGGCGCTCGCCTGGCCGATCCTGCCCTTGAGTTGAGCCAGGTCCACCTCGAGGCCGACCAGGAACATGTAGAAGATCAGGCCGAGGTTGGCCGCCGTCCCGAACGCCGGCAGGATGTCGGACGGGAAGATGGCCGCCTGGAGGCCGGGCGAGATCCAGCCGAGGATCGTCGGGCCGAGCGCGATCCCGGCCACGACCTCGCCCATCACCCGCGGCTGCGCGATGCGGACGGCCGCGGCGCCGAACAGCCGCGCGACGAGCATCACGATGGCCGCGGCAAGGAAGAAGGCGGCGACGCCCTTGGTGAACGAGTCGCGCTGCTTGGTGGCCGTCACCTTCTCGCCGGCCGGAGGGAGCCCGGAAGGCGTGGTGAGCACGGGCTTGCCACTCGCGCTCTTGGCGGCCGAGGGCCTGGCCACGTCTATCGGGATCAGCTGGAGGTTGTTGATGTTGAGATCGACCGCCACGCCCTTGGCCTTGACGTGGCCACCCTTGGTGCAGGCGAGGTCGCCGCTGAGCGCGCCCTTCGACTTGTCGTAGCTCAGCCTGCCCAGGTCCTGCCCGCCGGCCGTGACGGCCCAGGACGAGCCGCCGCCGTCGAGGCTGAACTTGCCGCCGAAGCAGGTGGACCTCGGGGAGAGCTTGTAGATGCCGGTCAGCGAGCTGGGCGCCCGCGGCTTGGGCGTGCCCGGGTCGGGCGGATCGCGCCTGAGCGAGGCGATGATCGGACGGCCGGCGAGCTTGCCGGCGATGGTCCCCTTGCTGCCGGGGGTGGCCGCGCCCTGGAAGTGCCGCTTACCGCCCTTGACGCAGTTGACATCGCCACTGAGGACGTGGGCGCCGCCCGGCAGCGTCTTCTCCTCGAGCCGCAGCTTGGCGCTGATCGTGTCCTGGGTGTTCGAGAGGTTGACGAACTGGCCCGACTGCTTGACGTCGAAGGAGGGGCCGGCCACGAGCGCCTGCGCGGGCGCCGTGGGCGGGAGCGGGGCGCCCTTGGCCGGAGGCGGCGGCGGGCCGAAGCAGGCGTTGGGGGCGGCGAGGTCGTAGCCGCCGGCGATCGCCGGCTGGGCGGTCTTCTCCTCGCCCTTGTCGATTACGACGATCGCGACGACCGCGACGGCCGCCGCCAGGAACACGTAGTAGAGGACGAGCCGGAGGTTGGATGCTCCCGTCTCCACGGGAGCGAGCATGGCCGCGCGGTCGCCGCGCGGCAATACCACGGCCACCGCAGAATCGTGTACCCCAGAAGGGTTGGCCTCGTCCGCGGACCGGATGTATCTTCGCCTGGTGACAGCGGTAGCGCTCGCGGACGACCACGCCGTGGTCCGGAGCGGCCTGCGGATGCTCCTCGAGTCCGAGGAGGGCCTCGCCGTGGTGGCCGAGGCGGGCACCCTGGACGAAATCCAGGGCGCGGTCGACGAGTCCGGGCCCGACGTGCTGCTGCTCGATGTGCACATGCGCGGCGGGGCCAGCCTCGACCTGATCCCCGACCTCTCGTCGAGCACCCACGTGCTCGTGCTGACGATGCAGGACGACCCGGAGTACGCGCGGACGGCCATGCGCCTCGGCGCCCGCGGCTACCTGCTCAAGGAGGCCGAGGACGCCGAGCTGCTCCAGGCGGTGCGGACCGTGGCCGACGGCGGGACCTACCTCGCGCCCGCGCTGGCCGGCCGGCTGCTCGCCTCCGGCGACGGGGAGCTGACACCGCGCGAGCGCGACGTGCTGCGGCTGGCGGCGCTCGGCCACACGAACGCCGAGATCGCCGACCGGCTCTACCTGAGTCTCAGGACCGTGGAGACGCACCGGGCGAACATCCAGGCGAAGCTGCGCACGGACGGCCGCGCCGAGCTCGTGAAGCGCGCGTTCGAGCTGGGGCTGGTGAACCCGTGAGCCGGCTCGAGTCGCTCGCTACCGAGGGTGCCAAGCGGCGGGTGCGGCAAGACCTCGCCGCGGCCGGCGGCGAGCCGAGCAAGGTGCCGGCGTGGGCGATCGTCGGCGTCTCGCTGGCGCTGTTCATCGGCGCCTTCGTCTTCCGCCTGGTCGTGGACGACCCGGGCACCCTGATCGCCAACATCTACACCCTGCCGATAGCGATCCTCGCGATCGCCTTCGGGCTGCGGGCCGGCCTGGCCGCCGCGGCCTTCGCGTTCTTCCTCGTGTGGCTCTGGGGGCAGCTCAACGACCAGCACCTCGGCGTGCTGGCGTACTCGACGCGCGCGACCGTGTTCGTGCTCGTGGGCGCGCTGGTCGGCCACTACTCCGAGCGCCTCCGCCGTGACATCGGCGAGCGCCGCCGCGCCGAGGCGGAGCTGGCCATCCGCGCGCGTGACCTCGAGGTGTCGAACGCGGAGCTCTCGCGCGCCGTCACCCAGCTCGAGGCCTTCGCCGAGATCGCCCGAGCGGTGGGCGGCGAGACCGAGCTGCGCACGGTGCTCGACCGCATCCTCGCCCACGGCCGGGCGATCCTGCCCGCGCGGACGCTCGTCGCCTATCTGGAGAAGGACGGCGAGCTCGCCGCTGCGGCCTCCACGGACGACTCTCTGGCCGGGCTTCCCCCGCGCGCCGAGTCGGTCGAGCAGGTGATGGACCCAGGCAGGCTCGTGGTCCGGCTTCGCTGGCAGGGGGAGACGCTGGGCGCGCTGGTCGCACTCGGCGGGGAGTTCGACGACGAGGCCCACGAGCTGATGGGCTCGATCGCGGCCAGCGCGGCCACGGCCGTCGCCACCGCGCAGTCGGCAGCGGCGGACCGCCTCCGCCACACGATCCAGGCCTCCGAGGAGGCTCGCGCCCGCTGGGCGCGCGAGCTCCACGACGAGACGCTCCAGGGACTCGTCGGTTTGCGGATGCTGCTCGCCTCCGCACGGCGCTCGGGCACCGGGGTGGACGAGGCGCTCGAGCAGACCCGCCGCGAGATCGTCAGCCTGCGCAGCCTCATCGCCGAGCTGCGCCCGGCGGCGCTCGACGAGCTCGGCCTGGGGCCGGCGATCGAGACGCTCTCGGAGCGCAGCGCGCTGAGCGTGAGGACGAGCGTGTCGCTGCGAAACGGCGACCTGCCCCGCCTCGCCAGCGAGACGGAGACCACGGTCTATCGCGTGGTCCAGGAGGCCCTCATGAACGCCGCCCGCCACTCCGGGGGATCGCTCGCGCGCGTGGACGTGGCCGAGCACCACGACCTGATCGACGTGACCGTCGCCGACGACGGGAGCGGCTTCGACCCGGCCACGACCGACGGCGGCTTCGGGCTGCGGGGGATGCGCGAGCGGGTCCAGCTCGCCGGCGGGTCGATGACGATCGACTCCTCGGGCGACGGCTCTGTCGTTCGGGCTAGGCTGCCGGCGCGGCGGCCCGAATGGCAGAACGGAGCCTCACACACCGGCAACTGAACCGCGCGCTCCTCGCGCGGCAGATGCTGCTCGAGCGCGTGTCGCTGCCCATCCCGCGCGCGCTCGACCGGATGGGCTGCCTCCAGGCGCAGTACGCGCCCTCGATCTACATCGGGCTCTGGTCCCGGCTCGACGGCCTCGAGCGCGACGCCGTGACGAAGGCGCTCGAGCGCAAGACGATCGTCCAGGGAACGCTGATGCGGTCGACGATCCACCTCGTCTCGAAGGCCGACTACTGGCCGCTCGCCCTCGCCGTTCGGAAGACGCGGCGGGAGCACTGGACCAAGACGCGCAAGGACCACGACCCGAAGGCCGTCGCGGCGGCTGCCAGGCGGCTGCGTTCCCGCTTTCCGATGAGCCGCAGCGAGCTCAGCGAGGAGCTCGACAAGGACCCGGTGATGGTCAATGCGGTCGGCCTCTGGCTCGACCTCGTCCGCGTGCCGCCGTCCGGCACCTGGGAGCGCCGCCGCGCCGACCTCTACGCCGCCGCCGAGGACTGGCTCGGCGAGCCGGGCGAGATCGACGCGGACGATGCGCTCGACCACGCCGTGCGCCGCTACCTCACCGGCTTCGGCCCCGCCACCCGCGACGAGATCGCCGACTGGGCCGGGCTGCCTCCCAAGCGGATCGCGCCGGCGCTCGAACGGCTCGAGCTGCGCCGCTTCGTGGGCGAGGACGGCGCCGAGCTGGTGGACCTGCCGCGCGCGCCGCTGCCGGACCCCGACACGCCCGCGCCGCCGCGCCTGCTTCCCACCTGGGACGCGACGCTGCTCGTCCACGCCCGCCGCACGGGCATCCTCCCCGAGGAGCACCGGCCCAAGATCTTCAACACGAAGACACCGCAGTCGATGCCGACGTTCATCGTCGACGGCGAGGTGGCCGGCAGCTGGCGCTACGACAAGGGCAAGGTCAAGCTCGAGCCCTTCGGCAGGCTGCCGAAGTCGGTCCGCCGCGAGCTCGACCGCGAGGCCGAGCAGCTGGCAGCTTTTCACGCCTAACCCGGGCGTTGACGGCCAACGCCGCTACATTCACCCGTCGCAACTGTTTCACTACCGACCCCAGGGGACGCGAGTGGAGAGCGGTCTCGCCAAAGAGTTGAGAGAGGTACGCCCGGCCGCTGAGTCGACCGCCGCCACTCTCCCCGAGCGCGACGTCCGCGCGGCACGGCAGGGAGCGCTCGGCGCAGTCCTGCGGATGGAGGCCCTCCGGCGCGGGGCGCGGGTGGCGCTGCTGGGCGCGCTCGACGTCGGCGCGCTGTTCCTCGCGATCTGGACGGCGCATGTGATCAAGGCGCTGGCGGTCGCGCCCGAGCACCTCGACCGCACTTTCGACCAGACCAAGGACGTCGCCCCGCTGGCGTGCCTCGTGATGCTGCTGCTGTTCGCCCGCTCCGGCCTCTACCGAGACCGGCCGCAGCGCCCTGGCTTCACCAAGGTCATCGCCTCGCTGTTCGAGACGACGATCGTGCTCTTCCTCTACGCGATCGTCGAGGGCTACAACTTCAACTCCTACTGGGTCTTCTACGGCTCGCTCTTCTTCGCGCTGATCTACGTGTCGGCGTTCCGCTGGGTCTTCGAGCGCGCGAGCGGGGTGATCCTGCGCGCCGCCGGCTACCGCCGCCGCGCCGTGCTCGTCGGCTCCGGCTCGCACATCGAGGCCGTGGCCCACGCGCTCCGCGACAGCTCCGAGATCGAGCCGTTCGGCTTCGTCTCGCTCGGGTCGTTCTCCGGCAACGGGCTTCAGGACTTCCGCTCGCTCGAGCTGCTCGAGCGCCACTTCGACGCGGTTGACGAGGTCCTGATCGCCGACCCGGAATTCCCTCAGGACGACGCGGTCGAGCTCGTCGATAGGTGCCACCGCCACGGCGTCCGCGTCCGTGTCGCCCCGTCGACGATGGAGATCCTGATGGACCGCGTCGAGTTCATCCCCGGGCAGGCGCTGCCGCTGTTCGAGCTCAGGCCGCCGGTCTTCGAGGGGGTCGACTTCGCGGTCAAGCGGACGTTCGACCTGATCGGCGCCGCGCTGCTCCTCACGCTGCTCTCGCCTGCGCTGGCGATCATCTCGCTCCTCATCAAGGTCACCTCGCGCGGCCCGATCCTCTACCGCTCGATGCGGCCGGGGATCGGCGGCAAGCCGTTCGCCTGTGTCAAGTTCCGGACGATGGTCGTCGGCGCGGAAGCGCTACAGGACGAGCTCGAGGAGCACAACGAGCTCGGCGGCGCGCTCTTCAAGATCCGCCGAGACCCGCGGATCACGCCGGTCGGCCGCTTCCTGCGCCGCTGGTCGCTCGACGAGCTGCCCCAGCTCCTCAACGTGCTGCGCGGCCAGATGTCCCTCGTCGGCCCGCGGCCGCTTCCCCAGCGCGACTACGACCGCCTCGACGACTGGCACCGCAAGCGCTACCTCGTCCTCCCCGGCATGACCGGGCTGTGGCAAGTCTCCGGCCGCTCCGAGCTCGACTTCGACGAGCTCGTGCGCCTCGACTTCCTCTACCTCGAGCGCTGGTCGGTCTTCCTCGACCTGTCGATCCTCCTGAAGACCGTGCCCGCGGTCTTCCGGGCACGCGGAGCCTGGTAGCCCCCGCCGGGCCGCCGCCAACGGCGGCTGGGTAGGGGTCGGCCCGGGCGTTTCCGCGGAAACGTCGGACGTGTTCCGCGGAGCACTCGCCCCAGTCGAGGCTGCGGGATACGACAAAGGATTTGCCTCACAGGCAAGTCGTTTGCCTGGGGCGCAACTTTCTTGTCGTAAATGCCAGCGTCTCGAAAAGGCGGAAGCTGCGCGATGCGGGCCACTTCCTACCCAGCCCAGGAAACGCCGGTCCCGGGGGACGCGGAAGCGCCCGCGGGGGGCCTAGCCCCCCGTGTGCTTCCGCTGGATCTTCGTCTTGTAGCGGACGTACTTGTCGCGGGCGCGGCTGTAGCGCCAGTAGCTCAGCTTGCGGACGGTGCCGCAGCAGAGGGGGTCGCCCGGGCGGGTGAAGACCTCGGAGAGGACGACCTCCTTGCCGCGGAAGCGGTGCGCCCGCTCGCGGACCTTGACGTCGAAGTTCGAGACCTCGCCGTTCGTGCCGCTCGGCGCGTGGGTGGGGTGAGTGGTGCGGTACTTGAAGAGGTCGCGGGCCTTGCGGCAGGTCGGGCCGGAGTGCTTGCGCCAGGCGACCACGCGAGCCTCGCCCTGGCGGGCGGCGGCGCCGGAGCGCATGTCGAAGAAGACCTCGTTGCCCTTGCGTGTGTCGATCTTCCTCAGCTTCAGGAAGACCACGTTGTCCTGGCGGCCGGAGATGCGCTCGTCGACGAAGTCGCCCGAGGAGCAGCGGTCGTTGACGTTGATGACCGTGGGGTCGAACTCGGTGTCGACGCCCTGGAGGTCGACCTGCGCCGTGTAGACGAGCTCCTTGTAGGAGTCGCCGTCGAGGTCGCCGTGCTTGTTGACGGTGCCGCTGAATCCGAAGGCCGGCACGGCCAGGCCGATGGCGAGGAGGGCGGTGAGGGCGAGCTTGCGCACCGGGCCCCACCGTAAGCTCTCTTGACGTGTTGCGCTACCGCTTTCTGTTCGAGCAGATGGTGCGCAGGGAGCTGCGGCAGAAGTACAAGGGCTCCGCGCTCGGCGTGCTCTGGTACCTGGTCAACCCGGTCGTCCTGATGGGCGCGTACGCGCTCGTCTTCTCGGTGCTGCTCAAGGTGGCGACGATTCCCGACTACCCGCTGTTCCTGATCGCGGGGATGATCGTCTGGGTCTTCTTCTCGCAGGCGCTCCTGGCGGCCGCACCGAGCCTGGTGGAGAACGCCCCGCTCGTGCGCAAGGTGCGCTTCCCGCGCGAGGCGATACCGGCGTCGGCGGCTGCGGTGCAGCTGGCCACCTTCCTGGTGATGCTGGTGCTGCTCCTGCCGGTGGAGCTGATCGTGCGCGGCTCGGCGGACCCGGCGCTGCTGCTGCTGCCGCTGATCGTGGCGCTCCTGTTCTGCTTCGTGCTCGGTCTGTCGCTGATGCTGGCCGTCCTGCACGCGCACTACCGCGACGTGGAGCCGGTGCTGACGGCGGTGCTCCTGCCCTGGTTCTTCATCACGCCGATCTTCCTCCGCGTCGACGACATCCCCGGTGTGTCGGACAGGCAGTGGCTCGGCGACCTGCTCCAGTGGGCGAATCCGGTGGCACCGTTCGTGGACGCCACCCGCGAGCTCCTGTACGCGGGCACGGCGCCGTCGGTGGGCGCGCTCCTCTACTGCGCGGGCGTGGGCGCGCTCGCGCTGGCTCTGGGCGCGTTGGCCTTCCGGCGCCTCGGGCGTGACCTGGCGGTGGTGCTGTGAGGCCCGGCGAGATCGTCCTCGAGCGTGCGACCCGCACGTTCAGCGTCCGCCCCGACCGGAGCAGGACGCTCAAGGAGCTGTTCGTGAACCGCGGCCGTGGCTCGGAGGTCAACCTCGTGCGAGCGCTCGACGACGTGACCCTGACCGTGGAGCCCGGCCAGGCGGTGGGGATGGTGGGCCGCAACGGCGCGGGCAAGACCTCGACGCTGCGCTGCCTCGCCGGCATCGTCCCGCTCGACTCCGGCCGGGCCGAGTGCGGCGGCCGGGTCGTGTCGCTGATCGAGCTCGGGGCGGGCTTCGGGCCGGACTTCTCGGGGCGGGAGAACATCTACCTCAACGGCGCCCTGCACGGATTCGAGAAGCACGAGATCGAGGAGCGCGTCGAGCGGATCATCGAGTTCTCGGAGCTGGGCGAGTTCATCGACGTGCCGATCAAGACCTACAGCGCGGGGATGGAGCTGCGGCTCGGCTTCTCGATCGCCGCTCACCTCGACGCGAACGTGATGCTGATCGACGAGATCCTCGCCGTGGGCGACGAGTCGTTTCAGCGCAAGTGCCTCGCGCGCGTGGCCGAGCGGATGGAGGCCGGCGCGACGCTCGTGCTGGTCTCGCACGACCCCAGCGCGATCGAGCGAGTCTGCGAGCGGCTGCTGGTGCTGGATCACGGCCAGGTCGAGTTCGACGGCGACGTGGCCGAGGGGCTGCTCTTCTACCACCGCCTGCTCGGAGCCGAGGGACCCGCCTCGCGCTCGCTGAGGCCGGCGGACGCCTCGAGGCTCGAGGTGGTCGAGCTCGAACTGAAGGACACCGCCGGGCGTGCGCGCACGGCCTTCCGGCCGGGTGAGCCGATGCGCGTCGAGCTGGCGGTCGGGCACGCGGCGGAGCGCGCCCTCGTTGCGCTCGAGGTCCGCGATGGCCACGGCAACCTGTGCTTCCGCACTGATACGGCGCTCGGCGCCGTCGAAGGCCGTATCGGGGTCTCGTTCGAGATTCCCCGGCTCAACCTGCTGGGAGGGGACTACGACGTCGTAGCCGGCGCCTACGAGCAGGACGCTCCCTCGGGTGTCGACCTGCGCCGGGTGGCGCGGCTGTCGGTGGCCAAGACGCTCGACGGCGAGGGCATCGCCGACCTGCGCGGAAGCTGGGTCGTTGCCGGCCGGCGGGCGGCAGAGGAGGTGCTCGGTTGACCGCTCCGGAGGAGGCGCTGGCAAAGGCGAGCGAGCGCGCCGCGGCGCTGCGGGCCGAGGGGCGCTACCCGCCCGCCGGCGAGGCCCCGCTCGACGACACGTTCATCGACGACGTGCCCGGGATAGACACGCTGGCCGAGTGGGCGGTGATCGAGGTGGACCCGGACGTCCTCTTCTCGACACGGCGCCTCGGCGGCCCGGTCACGGCCCTCAAGCGGCTCCTGCTGCGGATGATGAGGCAGTACCACGTCGAGGTCGAGGCGCGCCAGACGCGCTTCAACATCGCGCTGGTCGAGCGCCTGCGCCTGCTCGAACAGCGGCTGGAGCGGCTCGAAGGCTCCACGCGCGAGTGACGCGGCTGCACCAGGTCCTGTCAGGGGCAGGGCCCTACGACGCGGTGACCACGCAGGCCTTCGCCTGGCGTGAGCTCCTTGGGGAGCGGGCGGGCGGAATCCATGCGGAGGCGATCGACCCGCGCGTGCGCGGGGTCGACCCGCTGGAGCGGCTGGAGCCGGCCGCTGACGACGTTCTCGTCTTCCACTACTCGGCCTACGCGCCGCGGCTGCGGCGGCTGCTCGAGCTGCCGCAGCGGAAGCTGCTCGTCTACCACAACGTCACCCCGCCGCGGTATCTCTGGCGCCACCATCCCCTGGTGGCCGTGCAGTGCTCGCTCGGCCGCGCTCAGCTCCCGACCTACGCGCGTGCCGCCGACGTGGCGGCGGCCGTGTCGGGCTACAACGCGGCCGAGCTCGAAAGCGCGGGGGCGCGCGACGTCCGGGTGGTCCCGATCATCCTCGACCCCGCGCGGCTCGACTCCGGCGGCGGGCGCGCGGCGGCCGGGCCGCTCGTGCTCTGCGTGGGCCGCCTCGTGCCGAACAAGCGCCACGACCTCGTCCTGGCGGCCTTCGACGCGTGGCGGCGCGCGCACGCCCCGGATGCCGAGCTGCTCTGCGTCGGCGAGCCGCTCGGCGAGGCCTACCGCGAGCTGCTCGAGGGTCTCGCGGGCGACGGCGTGACCTTTGCCGGCGGCCTGCGCCAGGAGGAGCTCAACGCCGCCTACCGGCGCGCCGACGTCCTGATCTCGCTCTCCGAGCACGAGGGCTTCTGCGTGCCGCTGCTCGAGGCGTTCCACTTCGGCGTGCCGGTGGTGGCCCGGCCCGCCGGCGGGATGCGCGAGGTGGGCGGCGATGCCGTGCTCTGGACGGACGATCCGGACCCGGCGCTGGTGGCCGAGCTGCTCGAGCTGGCGGTGCGCGACGGCGGCCTGCGGGCCGAGCTCGTCCGCCGCGGGCGGGCGCGGCTCGACGAGTTCGCGCCCGAGCGGGTCGCCGACAGGGTCCGCGAGGCGGTCGACGCCGTGGTCGCCGCGTGAGCGAGCCCTACCGCGACGACAACCTGCTCGACCGCGTCTCGCGCCCGGAGACGCTCGAGCTCCACTACGACCGCGAGCGGGAGCGCGAGGCCGAGCTGATCCGGCGACGCCTCGGGCGGACCGGCGGCGACGTGCTGTCGGTGGGCTGCGGCTGGCACCCCGGACGGCACCTGTTCCCGAAGCCGGATTGGCGGATGACGGGCGTGGAGCTCGACGAGGCGATCCCGCGGCACCTGGTGGAGGCCGGCGTGCTCGACCACGGCCTGGCGGGGCAGGCCGGCGAGCTGCCGCTGGCGGACGAGTCGTTCGACGTCGTGCTCTACCGGCTGGTGCTCCATCACGTCGTCTTCCAGGGCCCGCTCGCCGGGGCGTTCGCCGAAGCCGCGCGGCTGCTGCGCCCCGGAGGCGCGCTCGTGGCGGTCGAGCCGGGCTCGCGGCATCCGGTGGGGGCCGGCCTCGCGCTGGCCAACCGGCTCGGGCTCGGGCCGGTGGTGCACGGGACGCCCGACGACATCCCCCTCTCGCCGCGGCGACTCGTCGAGGAGGCCCGCCGGGCCGGACTCGAGACCGAGCTGCACGCGGTGACCTACGGCTGGCGGCGGCTGCCTCGGGCCGGGCAGCGAGCGCTGCAGGCGCTCGACCCGCTCGGCTCGCGGCCGCGGCTCGCGCCGTTCGGCCACACACTGATGCTGATCGCTACTCGCCCGCCGTCGAGCCGCTCGGGGTGACCTGCTTGCGGGACGAGCGGTCCGGCCCGGGCACGCTCCTCTTCATCCGGTAGAGGAGGAACTCGGAGTTCGAGAGGACCGGCCTGCCGGCGGCGTCGATCGGCCGCCGCTGCTTCCTGGTGATCAGCACGTAGTCGGCCTTTCGGCTGACCGGCGCGTACGGGTAGAACGCGCGCAGAGGGTGGGTCGAGGAGACGGGATGGGCGGCGAACATGTACCAGGACCACTGCTGGACTCCCACGGGCACGACGTCGACGCGCACGCTCGCTCCCTTGGGCAGCTCGGAGCTCCACTCGCGCAGCTGCCAGACGCGCGGCGTCACGTGCGGGAACGTGTTGGCGAGCGAGGCCCGGACCTGCGTGACCTGGAGCACGGCGATCGCGGCTGTCGCGGCGGCCGCCGCCCAGCGCCAGCCGGCGTCGCGCACGGCTGTCCAGCGCGCCAGGGTGAGCCCGGCGAGCAGCACCGCGGTCGGGCCGAAGAACGACAGCGCGCGGAAGTGGAACAGCGCGCCGCCGTTGCGGAGATCGAACCAGCCGGCCGCGGCGAGGAACGCCCCGAGCGTGATGCCGAGAGGCAGCGAGACGTCGCGGGGCTGGCGCCACAACTCCGCCAGCGCCAGCGCCACGATCGCCACGGCGCCGATCCAGAGCCCCTTGGGGAGGCCGACGAAGTAGGCGACCGGCTGGAAGCCGGGGGTCTTGCCCGACCAGGGCGCGAGGTCGCCGCCGGGGAGCGTGGCCTTGGCCGCCGCCACCATCTTGTCGAGCGCCGCCAGGAGCAGGACGAGGCAGATCGGCACGAGCACGATGCCGGCCGGGATCCAGAGGAGCAGCGAGCGCCGGCCGCGGGGCAGGTGGAGGGCGCCGATCCAGCGTGGGCGCTCGCCCCCTCGCCGAATGCGCCAGGCCGTGAGCGCCAAGAACAGCGCCGGAAACGGCGCCAGCAGCGGGTAGGCGAACACGGAGACCAGGCCGAATGCCGCCAGGAGGGTGAGCGTGCCGCGCCCGGGCCGGTGCAGGTAGAGCCAGCCGCTCACAAGCACGTAGGGGAACGCGAACAGCGCCCAGAGCTGGTTGTAGAAGGGGTCGAAGGCGAGGCGGAAGACGAGCCGGTCGAGCGCGACCAGCCCCATTGCGATCAGCGCCGCCCGCGAGTCCGCGCCGAGCACGTGCGCGGCGAGCAGGAAGAAGCCGAGGACGGTGAGCGCCGCCATGATCGCGATCACGGTCCCGAACGTCTGCACCGGGTCGAGGCCGGACAGCGTGGAGGTCCCGGCGAGGACGTAGTAGATCGGGTACTTCGAGCTCCAGACCCCCGGCATGTGGTCGATCGGGAGGTTCACGCGCGTGGCGCCCGGCGGCGCGTGCTGGAGGAGCTCGGCCGCGCCGGTGGCGAGATGGGCGTCGCCGTTCTCGCCGAGCACGGTGGCGAAGGAGTCGTGGCGGATGAGCGGGGACGCCGCCAGCAGCGCCACGGTCAGCGCTATCAGCGCGGCCCAGAGGAGGTCCCGGCGGGGCCCGGGCTCCGAGACGTAGCCGCGACGGCGGACCGCGATCGCCCCGGCTGCGCCGGCCAGCAGCACGATCGCGAGGGAGGCGGGCAACGGGACCCGGAAGGCGCCCAGCAGCGTGAGGACGAGCCCGGAGACCGCCGCGCCGAGCGGGAGCACGAGCAGCGGGCGGTGCCGCTCCAGCTCAGGCGGGCAGAGGAGGACGGCGGGCGCGTAGCCACAGGCGGCGAAGATGACGAGCGCCGCGCCGGCGGCCCGCGCGATGTCCGGTATGGCGTGAACCGCCGGCCCCCCGCCGTGACCGCCCAAGCGGTCGGCGCCCAGCACGAGGACTGCCGCGAGCGCCCCGGCGGCGATCAGCGCCAGCCGGAGCCGCCCGGAGCGGACGGCTGTCACGGCGGCGGCGGGGGACCGCCGTTGCGGCTCTGGCGCTCGCGCCAGACCCGGTAGAGGAACGCCGGGTTCCCGAGCAGGTAGCGGCGCCACATCCGCCGCGGCTCGACCACGAGCCGGAAGATCCACTCGAAGCCGTGGTCGGAGATCCAGTGCGGGGCGCGCGGCGTGCGCCCGGAGAGGTAGTCGAACAGCGCGCCCACCGTCCAGACGACGCCGGCCTCGATCTCGTCGAAGTAGCGATCCACCCAGAGCTCCTGCTGCGGCGTGCCCATCCCGACGAGCAGGATGTCCGGCCGGTGCTCGGCGATGTGCTCGAGCACGCGCTCGGAGTGCGGGCTGCCTATGTCGAAGTAGCCGTGGTGGGTGCCCTGGACGTCGAGCCGCGGGTACCAGCGCCGAAGCGCCGCCGCCGCGCTCGCCGACGAGCCGGGCTCGGAGCCGAGCAGGTAGAGCGAGCGTCCGGATTCCTGGCAGAGGGCGGCGACCCCCCAGATCCAGTCGGCACCCGTCATCCGGTGCGGAACCGGCAGGCCGATCAGCTTGGCCGCCAGGCGGACCCCGTAGCCGTCGCAGTAGACGAGGTCGGACGCCTGGACGGCCCGCCTCAGGTCCGGGTTGGAGAAGGTCTGGTTGAGCACGTGGGCGTTCACGTAGCTGACCCGGTGGCGCTCGCCGTTCTCTGCGAACGCGAGGATGCTGCGCAGGAGCTCCGCCGGCGGCGCGGTCTGGACGCCGATGTCGAACAGTCGCGTGACCGACCCGTCCAGGCGTGGGCGCGCGGCGGCGGGCCTCGTGCCGGTGGCGCTCATCGAGGTCACCTTAGAGGGTCAGGCAGGCGGTTCGAGCCCGTACGGAAGCGTGCTGGAGGCGCGTCGCCGCTGGAGCGACGCGCGCTTGCGCAGCATCCGCGGCAGCAGGCGAGCGGCCTCGACGTATCCGCGCAGCAGACAGCGTTCGCGCAGCACGATGTAGGGAAGGGCCAGCAGGTCCCAGCCCACGATTCGCGGCAGATCGCGCAGCAGCGAGGGCAGCGGGTCGTTCTTCGCCAGCATCAGGTAGCGGTTGCGGAACTGCATCATCCGGTCCCACTCCGGCATGGCCGCGCGCGTGGACGGGCTGTAGGTGCGGATGTGGTACGCCACCCCGGCCGGCTCGTAGACGCAGCGCCAGCCCACGAGGCGCACCCGCCAGGCCAGGTCGGCGTCCGAGCCCCAGGTGACGAGGTCCTCGTCGAAGACCGCGCCGTCGCCGTCGGCGGCCTCCTCCAGCGCCTCGCGGCGGTACAGGGCCACCGCGCCGTCGGCGCCGAAGACCTCGCCCGGGAGGTCGAAGGCGAGCGACGGGCGCCCGTGCCCGACGAGCCCGTTCTTCCGCCGCCGGTCGACCACCATGCCGGCGGTGTCGATCGCGTCGAGGCGCTGCTCGGGCCGCGGTCCCTCGGTGCGGACCAGCTTGGGGGCGACCGAGCCCACGCCCGGCTCGGCGAGCCGGCGCAGCCCGGTGGCGACGAAGCCGGGAGTGAGGAACGTGTCGGGCTGCATGAACAGCAGCACCTCGCCCTCGACCTCGCGCAGGCCCGCGTTCATCGCCTCGCAGAAGGAGTGCCGGCGGGCGAGCCGCACGCAGCGGACGCCCAGCTCGTCCGCCACCGCGGCGGTCGAGTCCTGGGAGGCGTTGTCGAGAACGACGACGTCGAACTCGGCGCCATCCTGCTCGAGCGCCGTCGGCAGGGCCTGGCGCAGCAGCTCGCCCTCGTTCGTGGATATGACCGGCATGCCGACCTTCATGCCACGGACTCGTACACGTCCCAGGTCATCTCCGCGGTGCGCCGCCACGAGTAGCCCGCGGCGTGGCGCCGGCCCTCGGCTGCGAGCCGCTCGCGGAGCTCCGGCTCGTCGCAGATTCGGCCGGCGGCCTCGATCAGCTCCGCCGGCGTCTCCGCCAGCAGGCCTCCGGGGCCGACCGTCTCCGGGAGGGCGCCGGCGGCCATCGCCGCGACGGGCGTCCCGCAGGCGAGCGACTCGAGGGCGGTCAGCCCGAACCCCTCGTAGCGGCTGGCGCTGACGAAGCAGGTCGCCCCGCTGTAGAGGGCCGGCAGGTCCTCGTCGGGGACCGCGCCCAGCACGACGGCGTCCGTGGCCGGGGCTCGACCTGCACCGGCGAGAACCAGCGTCTCCGGCCTGCCCGCGGCGGCGGCGACCAGGCTCTCCACGTCCTTGCGCGGATCGTCGAGCGAGCCGACGTAGAGGAGGTAGGGGCCGTCGAGGCCGAGGCGGGCGCGCAGCCCGCTCCCGTCCGTCGGCCGGAAGCGCTCGTCCGCCGCCTCCGGGATCACGTGAGCGTCCACATCCAGATGCGTGCGCACGTCGTCGCGGGCGGCGCGCGACGGGCAGATCACCGCCGCCGCTCGCCGCACCGCCCGGTAGAGCATCCGGTGCACGAAGCCGGTCTGCAGGTACTCGTCGGGCCACTGAAGAGGAGCCACGTCGTGAACGGTGACGACGAGGTTGGACCTGCTCACGAGCGGGGCTCGGTAGGGCGACAGCGCGTGGTGCACCCGCCCGCCGCCCAGCAGCACCTCGAGCGGCAGCAGCGCCTGCTCGGCGAGCTCAACGGCGCGCCGGGGCAGGGGCGGCCGGCGCAGGTGCCGCAGCACCTCCAGCTCGCCCCGGCGCTCCAGGGCGACCTTCGGCAGCGCGCCCAGGAGGCCCTGCGCGTAGCGGCCGATCCCATGGACTCGCGCGTCGAGCGGGCGCCCGTCGACGCTGACGCTCAGGCCGGAGTCCATGAGGCGATCCGCTCGCCGGCCTCGCGCATCTCGGGGTCGTACCTCCAGCAGACCTCGCTCCCGCCCCAGCGCCTCAGCACCGCCTCCATGTCCGGGTTGAGCATGTCGAAGCCCCACTTCTCCTGCCAGTAGGCGTAGTGGCGCTCGAGCCGCGCCCACTTGTCGCGCGGCGGGCGGTCGAGGTTCAGGCCCTGGGAGATGCGGCGTCTCGTCGCGGGCGAGACCGTCCTGCCGATTGCCTTGCGCACGCCGGTCGCGGCGCGCTTGGGCGCCGGCTCGCCCGCGATTCGCAGGCCCACGTGGTGCACCACGCGCACCGACGGCAGGTAGAAGACCTTGAGCCCCTCGCGCCGGATGCAGAGCGTCAGGTCGAGGTCGTCGAACCAGACGGGCGCCCAGCCCGGGTCGTAGCCGCCGATCTCGCGGGCGACGTCTCGGCGGTACATCATGCAGCAGCCGATCCCGCCGTCGACTTCGGCGATCGAGTCGCAGCCGGGGCAGTCGTCCTCGCTCGAGCGGAGCACGCGCTGGTGGTAGGAGCGGCGCCCCACCGGCTCGGTGATCGCCGCGCCGCGGTCGTGGAAGCCCTCGGGGCCGACCACGTCGACGCCGCAGGTGTGGACCTCGCCCCAGTCGAAGACGATCTTCCCGGTCACCACCCCCACGCGCTCGTCCGAGAGGAAGAAGCCGACCATGCTCTCGAGCCAGCCCTCGCTCTCGATCGAGGCGTCGGCGTCCATCTGGACGACGAGCTCGCCGCCGGCGGCGTCGAGCCCGGCATTGAGCGCGTCGACCACGCCGCCCGGGCCGTGCTCGCGCTCGATCAGGGTGAAGTTGGCGAAGCGGCCCGAGTCGCGCCAGCGGCGCAGGATCTCGCGGCTGCCGTCGCTCGAGCCGTCGTCGACCACGAGCAACTCGAAGTCCTGGTAGCTCGTGTTCTCCGCGAGACGATCCAGCACCAGGTCGAGCACCGGGGCGTTGTCGCGGTTCGGCAGGAGGAGTGTTACCGGAGGAGCCGCTTCCACGGAGAGGAGTCGGGGATGGGCCGCTCGTTGGGGAGGAGGCGGCCGAGCTGCCAGGCGAGCGCCTCGAGCGGCCGGAGGACGGCGAAGATCGCGGCGTCGCGGTCGCGCCTGCGGGCCGCGTTCACGAGGCCGCCGATCGACTCGCGCACGGCCCAGCGGACGAGGCCCGGACTGCTCACGAGCCTGACCGAGCCCGGGTAGGCGCGCTCGATCCACGCTCCGCCGGCACCCCAGGTGAGCTGCTGGGCGAGGAAGCCGCGGACCGTCTTGCGGCTCGCGTGCACCACGCTCGCGTCCTCGCGCCGCTCGACCTCCCAGCCGGCCTGCTTGAGCCGGTAGGTGAGGTCGGCGTCCTCGGCTGCGCGGATGTGCTCGCGGAAGCCGCCGACCTGCTCGAATGCCTCGCGCCGGCAGGCGACGTTCGCCGTCTTGGGATAGCCCCAGTCGCCGAAGTCGAACGTGTCCTCCTGGCTCATCTGGCCGCGCAGGTGCGCGTAGCGCTCGATCGCAGGCGCGTACGTGGGAGCGGGCTCGTCCACCACGCCGCCGCCGATCAGGCCGGTGCGCTCGCCCGGCGGCGGGTCGAAGTAGCGGTCGAGCAGGTCTTGCCGCGGCCGGGTGTCGGCATCGAGAAAGACGAGCCAGTCGGCGCTGCCGCGCCCAGCGCCGCGGTTGCGCGCAAACGCCGGCGTGGGGATGCGGCCGTCCGCCGCGCCCGGAGAGTTGTCGACCACCGTCACCGTGTCGCCCTCGCCCAGCCTGAGCTCGCCGAGCCGCCGCTCGACGCCGCGGCGCTCCTCCGGACTGCCTTTGAAGGGAACGACGACGTCCACCGGCGGCCTCACGACCTCGACCGGGCCCGCAGCGCGGGCAGAACCTGCTCCTCGGCGGCGTCGAGCGCCTGGCGCATGCAGTCGTCCATGTCGATGTAGACGTAGTTGGCGAGCCGGCCCGCGAAGATCGCCCCCGGGACCTGCTCGCGGACGAACGCCTGGTAGCGGTCGTTGAGCTCCCTGTTCGGCTCGGTCTCGACGGGGTAGTAGCGCGTCGGCGCCCCCGTGAACTCGAAGCCGAGCACCGTGCCCTCGCACTGCTGGCGCGAGGCGTGCTTGGTCTCGTGGATGCGGATGAACGGGTATTCGAGGCCGGGGTAGTTCACGACCATCGCGCCCTGGGCGTGCTCCACGTGCGGCACGTACACGGACGCCACGTGAATGCCGCGCCACTCGAGCCTGCCGAAGCGCTCGCCGCAGAACACGTCGAGCGGACACGTGAGCACCAGCACGTCTCCCTCCGGCTCCAGGTTGTCCAGCGTCGCATCGACGCCGTAGCGCACCGTGATGAGCTCGTCGTCGAGCAGGCCGTCGATCAGGTCGGTGTAGCCGTTCGGTCCGGCAGGCCAGCCCTGGTAGGGATCGGGGAAGAGGTAGGGGTCGTTGTCCCAGCGCACCGAGACGCGGCGCGGCGCCCACTGCGCGGACAGCTCGCGCGGCGGCCGCCCCCAGTGCTTCTCGGTGTAGGGCTTGACGTAGCGCTCGTAGAGGATCGGGCCCATCAGCTCGAGGCACCACTCCTCGAAGTTGGCCGCCTGGGCGCGGGCGGCGGCGTCCACGCCCTCGCGCTCCCGCAGCTCCGCGCGGATCTCCTCGCTGCGCGACTGGGCGTCGATGTCCGAGAGCAGGATCGGCCAGTTGAGCACCTTGCCCTCCACCACGATGTCCACCCGGTGGCGGTAGTCGTTGAAGGGAGTCATCGCGTTGGCGAGCTCCCAGACCTCCTCGTCCTCGGTGTGGAAGATGTGCGACCCGCGGGGCTCGTAGAGCACGCCGTTCATGTGCTCGGAGCGGATCAGGCCGCCGGGCACCGCATCGCGCTCGAGCAGCACCGACTCGACCCCCTCGCGCGCCAGGCGGTGCGCGAGCGTGCAGCCGGTGAGGCCGGCGCCGACGATCAGGACTCTGGACATGACGCGATCATCCAAGCAGGCGCGCCCAGCGACCGGGCGCCGGGCGCTCGTTTGGGAGCGAGCGGCCGAACTCGAAGGACAGCAGCTCCAGCGGCTCGAACACGGCGTAGACGGCGGTGTCGCGGTCGCGCTCGCGCGCTGCGCGCACGACGCCCGAGGCGACGGTCCGGACGCCCCACCAGACGAGCCCGGGACGGCGGCGGGCGGGGAAGGCGCCCGGATAGCGGCGGGCGAGCCAGGCGCCGCCGGCACCGTGGAGCGCCTTCTGGGCGACGAAGCCGGTGACCGTCTGGCGGCTGCGGTGTGTCACGGCCGCCCGCTCGCGGCGCTCGACCTGCCAGCCGGCCGCCTTCAGCCGGTAGGTGAGGTCCGCGTCCTCGCCCGCGCGGATGTCCTCGGTGAAGCCGCCGATTTCCTCGAAGGCGGCGCGCCGGCAGAGCGCGTTGGCCGTCTTGGGGAAGCCCCAGCTTCCGAGCGCGAACGAGTCCTCCTGCGTCATCAGCCCGCGCAGGTGGGCGTAGCGGGCCACGGCCGGCGCGTCGGGCGGCACGGGCTCGTCCTCCATCTCGCCCGCCACGAGGGCCGCGCGCTCGCCCGGGGCCGGGTCGAAGTAGCGGTCGAGCAGATCGGCCGGCGGGACGACGTCCGCATCGAGGAAGAGGAGCCAGTCGGCGTGTCCCTGCTCGGCCCCGCGGTTGCGGGCGTAGCCGGGCGTGGCGCGGTCCGGGCGGTGGATCACGGTCACGCCGCCCGCCGGCGGGGCCGGCCGCCGGTTGTTGTCGACCACCACCAGGCTGTCCCCCTCGCCGAGCCTGAGAGCCGCCAGCCGCTGCAGGTCGGGGGGCGGGCCGGCGAAGGGGACGACCACGTCTACCGCCGGGCGCGCCATCGGGCGAACTAGCCTACTGCCGCTTGGTGGCGTCCTATGACGACGAGCTCTGGCGGCTGGTGCCCGAGGATCCGGGACCGCCCGACGGCCGGCTCACGGCCTTCGTGCGCGCGCTGGGCCACGCCGGGCGGGCGCTCGACCTCGGCTGCGGCGACGGCCGCCTGTCGGCCGAGCTCGACGCCGGCGAGCTCGTGGCCGCCGACGTGTCGGCGCTGGCGCTCGAGCGTGCGCGAGCGCGCCTGCCGGGCGCCGAGCTCGTCCGGCTCGAGCCCGACGAGCCGCTGCCGTTGCCGGACAACGACTTCGACCTCGTGCTCTGCGCCGAGACGATCGAGCACGTCCGCGACGTGCAGCTCCTGCTCTCGGAGATCCGGCGGGTGCTGCGGCCCGGCGGACGGCTCGCGCTCACGACGCCGGCGCTCCCGCCGCTGATGCGGCCGCCCGACCCGCTCTCGCCGCACATCCGCTTCCTCACCCGAAGCTCGCTCCGCCGCCTGCTCACCGACCTCGGCTTCGACGGGATCGACTTGCGCCGCCGCGCCGGGACGCTATTCGCGGTCGCGACGCGATGAGGGTCCTGCTCGACACGAGCTACGCCGCCCGAGGCATGTCGGGAACGGCGGTATACATCGAGCGGCTGGCCGCCGCGCTCGAGGGTCTCGACGGCATCGAGCTGATCCAGGCGCGCCAGCCGCGCCGCCTCCGCCGGGGCGGGCGCAACCCCTTGCGGAGTGCCGTGAACGCGGCGCTCGACTGGCTCTGGCTCCACCGCGGCCTGCCGCGGGCGGCGCGCGAGGCCCGCGTCGACGTGGTTCACCACCCGGCGCCGGCCTACAGCTCGCGGATTGCCGCAGCCCAGGTGGCGACGGTCCTCGACCTCGCCTTCCTGCGCCATCCGGAGGGCTACGGCCGCGTCTGGCGCCTCCTCGCGAAGCGCTCCTACGAGAGCGCGGCCAGCAACTGCGGAGCGCTGGTTTGCATCTCCGAGACGGTCGCCGGCGAGGTCGACGCAGAGCGCGTCGTGGTCGCCAGGCTCGGCCCCGGTCAGGAGCTGCCCGAGGTCGAGCGCCGGGGCGAGCCGCGCCACTTCCTCTATGTGGGCGACGACGAGCGGCGCAAGAACGTCGACGGCCTCGTCGCGGCCTACGAGCGCTACAGGGCCGCCGCCGGCCGTCCGCTCGAGCTCGTGCTGGCGGGAGCGGCGGCCAGACGCGGCGGCGGTGAGATCTCGCCGACGCCCGCCCGGTTGGCCGAGCTCCACGCGGGCGCCGCCGCTCTGGTGCATCCCGCGCTGGACGAGGGCTTCGGGCTCACCCTGGTCGAGGCGATGACAGCCGGCACGCCTGTGATCGCCGTACGCACGCCCGCAGCGGCGGAGGTCTGTGGCGACGCCGCTCTCCTGGTGGGGCCGGATGACCTCGAGGACGCCATGACGCGGGTGGCCGCCGATCCCGAGCTGCGGGAGCGCCTGAGCGCCGCCGGCCGCCGTCGGGCCGCCGACTTCTCCTGGGACGAGTCCGCGCGCTTGCACGAGACCGCCTATACCCTGGCCCTCGAGTGAACGTCGCCATCCTGGGAACCCGCGGGATCCCGGCTTCCTACAGCGGGTTCGAGACCGCGGTCGAGCAGATCACGAGCCGTCTCACGGCCCGTGGCCATCAGGTGACCGTGTACTGCCGTCCGCACGTGGTCGACAGGACGATCCACACCTGGAAGGGGGCCGAGCTCGTCCACCTGCCCACCGTCAGGAACAAGTACCTGGACACGTTCGTCCACACCTTCCTGTCGAGCATCCACGCCGCACGCGGCCCGCGACCCGACGTGGCGCTGTTCTTCATCGCCGGCAACAGCCCGCTCTGCCTGATCACGCGCGGGGCGGGCATCCCGACCGTGATCAACGTCGACGGGCTCGACTCGGACCGGCGCAAGTGGAACCGCTTCGCCAAGGCCTACCTGCGGGCCGCGGAGCGGCTGTCGCCGCGGATGGCCCATCGGGCGATCACCGACTCGTACGCGGTCGCGCACATCTACGAGCAGCGCTACGGCCGCCACATCGGCGTCGTGCCCTACGGCGCCGAGGTGCCGAAGACGGTGCGCAGCGACGTGCTCGACCGGCTCGGGCTCGAGCCGCGCCGCTACGTCCTCTTCGTGGGCCGGCTCGAGCCTGAGAACAACCCGCACCTGCTGGTCGAGGCTTGGGCGCGGATCCCGTCGAGCATCACGCAGGGGATGAAGCTCGTGGTGGTGGGCGGCGCGCCCTACGCCTCCGAGTACATCAACCGCGTCCGCCGCGCCGCCGACCCGCGCGTGATCTTCCCCGGCTACGTCTTCGGTCCCGGCTACTGGGAGCTCCAGCGGAACGCCTACCTGTTCTGCGCGCCCACCGAGGTGGGCGGCACGCACCCGGTGATCCTCGAGTCGCTTGCCGCGGGCAACTGCGTGCTGGTGAACGACTACAAGCCCAATGCGGAGACCGTCGGCGACGCCGGCGTCTACTTCTCCGGGCGCGAGGGCGTGCCCGACCTGGCCCGCAAGCTGGAGCGCCTGCTGGCCGAGCCGGACACGGTCGAGGACTACCGCCGCCGCGCGCTGGGCCGGGCCGAGCTCTACTCCTGGGATGCCGTGGCGGCCGCGTACGAGCAGCTGCTTCTCGAGGTGTCCGAGGGCACCGGCCACGGCCCGCTGCCGATGGAGCAGCTGGACGAGCTCGAGCGCGCTACCGCCGGCGTTTCCTGACGACCTTCACCCGTACCGCGCGGCTCGCGAGCGTCCCCGACGAGGTCTGCCAGGCGAGCCGCCAGTAGCCGGTCGAGCGCGCCCTCGTGTGGGCGACGAGGTAGTTGCGCAAGCTGGTCGTGGTGAGCCGCCTGACGACCCGCCAGGAACCGCGGCGCTTGAACTGGAGCTCGGCGTGCAGACGGGCGCCGTTGGCGGCCGGCCGCAGCTGGCCGAAGGCGCGCAGCCGGCGGCCGCGGCGGACGCGGGTGGGGCCGATGTCGAATGGCCGCTGCCAGGCCGTGTAGGACGGCTTGAGCCGGCCGTCGTGTGTGATCAGGCCGGTCTGGAAGGTGCTGCCCCAGTAGCGGAAGCTGTTCGGCGGCTCCTTCGTGTTGGGGCCCGCGTCGAGCAGGAGGAACTGGGCGACCGAGCGGACGCGGCGGTTGCGGTAGGCGATCGCGTCGGCCTGGTTCAGGTAGGCGGCCTGGCGCCTCCAGGAGACGCCCAGGTACGGGTCCGGAGGGTTCGTCTGGTAGCCGTACTCGGTTAGCCAGATCGGCAGCCGGCGGTGCACGTGGTAGCGGCGCAGGGCGCGGTCGAGGGTCCGCGTGAGCCGCGGGAGCGTCGACAGCGTCACCTGGTCGCGGTTGCGGTCGCGCGTCTGCGGTGGCGTGTCGAACGAGTACGGGTGGTGGGCCCAGCCCGTGGCGTGGAAGAGGCCGGGGTGGTCGGCGACGAAATGGCTCCGGCCGGACGCCGTCGTGGGGCAGCCGCGCTTGGCGGCCTGGCGGCCTCTCAACGTGCGGAGCTTGCGGTTGAGGCAGTAGAGCTCGCGGATGAACAGGAGCGGCCGCATCGGGCTCGTCGGGCTCGCGCGCTTGGAACCGCGCGGCGCGGTCTCCCCGAGCACGTAGGTGTCGTTTCGGTGGCCGCTCGCCTGGAGGCCGGCCCAGGCAGCGTCCTGCAGGCCGCGGTAGATCCGCGGCGACGTCGGCACGCCCCCCTGCGTCTGCGGCCGCAGCAGGCCGGGCTGGTCCGGCTCGTTCCAGGCCGCCCAGAAGCGGACTCGCGGCAGGACCTCGGGAGCCGGCTGCGGGGGCGGCGGCGAGCCGCCGGGAAGCGGCAGCGGGAGCCCGCTCGGAGGCGGCGGCGTCTGCGGCTGCTCGTCGGACCAGCTGCCTGAGTAGCGGCGCCCGACAGCGGTAACGAACGCGCGGTAGTCGGACGGGTTCGGCTCCCACATCCACTCGCCGCGCGAGGGGTCGGAGCTGGCCCAGAGCGGGGCGGGGCCGGCCACCGTGAAGTAGGGCTGGATGCCGCGGCGCAGCGCACCGACGACGATCCGGTCGTAGCGGTCCCAGGCGCCGGGGCGGTAGGCGGCCGGGTCCGCGGCGTCGAACGACGGGTGCGTGGCGGAGTTGGGAGAGGGTGCGAGGAGGTTCCAGAACACCGTCACGCGAATGCGGTCGACCCCGAGCGAGCGAAGGATGTCGAGGTCCTGCTCGACCTGGGAGCCCGTGCCGTAGACGAGCCGGGCGTCGTCCATGAGGATCGACTCCTGCGTGGGCGAGGCGCCGGCCGGCGGGGCGAGCGCCAGTACGGCGAGGATCAAGCCGGCGACGCCGGCGAGTACGCGCCTCAACGCTTCGCGCGCTTCGCCGCCGCGCGGCGCTGCTTGGCGCGCAGCCGCTGGTTGATCTCGAGATAGAGCTGGCGCCCCGCCTTGTTGTGCGGGTCGAGGTAGAGCACGCCGAGCACCGTCTTGGCGGCGTCGGCCGGGCGGTCGACCGTGCCGAGCTGGAAGCTCGCGAGGCGGAGCCAGGTGTCCGGGTCGCCCGGGAACCGGAGCACGGCGCGCTCGAGCGTGGCCTGGGCGTCGGAGTTGCTGCCGGCCGCGGTCTGGATCGAGGCCTGGATCAGGAGCGGCTCGGGCGAGAGCGGGTTGGCGTCCTCGGCTTTCACGGCCTGGTGGGCCGCGTCCTCGAGCTGGTGGTCCGAGAGCAGGTCGAGTGCGCGGTTCGACGCGTGGTCGGAGGCCTCCGGCTGCCAGACCGCCCAGGCGAACAGCAGGGCCACCACGGCGATCCCGCCGGCCATGGCCAGGCGCGCCCGCTCGGGCCTCGGCGGCGGGATGGAGAGCGTTTGCGCGCCCGCCCCGGCAACCACCGGGCCGCGGCCGGCCACGAAGCCGCCGGCCACCAGGGCCATCGCCGCGGGACCGGGGACGAACCAGGTCCAGTCGATCGCCGACTGGAGGCCGAAGACCACGGTCACGAGCAGCAGCGCCACGAGGGCGATCCGCTCCTGGCTCCAGTCGCGGCGCTCGACCGGCCCCGCCCGGCGGCGGATTCGCGGGTAGAGCTGCGTGGTGCGCAGGGCGGCCACCAGCCAGGCCACGAACAACGCGAGCACGACCGCGAGGCCCACAAGGCCGAGGTCGGCGAGTGTCTGCGGGATGAACCCGTGGGCGTGGCGGGAGACCTGCTCGCCCTTGCGGTAGCGCAGGCGCGCGATGCCGAACGTGCCGGCGCCGGTCCCGGCCGCCTTGCGGTCCTCGAAGACGTGGCCCGCCTCGCGCCAGAACGCGGAACGGCTGTTGGAGGTCGCGGCCAGGCGCCCGGCGCCCGTGGACGGCTGGCCGGCGGTCTCGCTCGTCAGCTCGTGGACGCGATCGTGGATCGTGCCGCCCAGGCCTCGGTTGCTGAAGGCGACCGAGGTGAAGAGCACCAGCGGGACGGCGACCACCACGGCTACGGCGGCGACGCCGGCGCGGCGGCGCATGGCGATCGTGGGCGTGACCCGCGAGAGGCCCATGTTCAACGCCAGCCCGGCCACGACGAGGACGGCGACAGTCGCAAGCAGCAGCAGGCCGAACTCGCCGGCCACGCTCTGCCGGGCGGAGAGCGGCTCGGCGTACTTGGAGAAGGCGTCCTGCGACAGCGCCCACGCGGCCACCGGCGCCATCCCGATCGCCGGCGCCAGCAGGACGGGCAGGCTCCGCAGCCGCAGCGGGACGATCGCGAACCAGAGCGCCGCTCCTATCAGCCCCGCTGCCAGGGCGCCGCGCGACTGGGTGAGGAGGATCGTGAGCAGGGCGACCCCGAGCGCGGGGTAGGCGGCCACCCGGCTCGCCACGGAACCGGCGCGGCGGGAGCCGAGCCAGAGCGCCCCCGGGACGATCATCGCCGCCGTGGTGCCGAGCGCGTTCCAGTAGCCGTACGGCTGTCCGAGCCGGTTGGAGAGCTCGTTCTCCGCCAGCGTTCCTGGCCAGATGCGCGAGGCCAGCCCGTAGACCACCACGGCCACCGCAGCGAGCAGGAGCGCGTGCAGGAGCACCGGCGTCGCCCTGGGGGCCAGGCGAGCGGCCCCGATGCCCGCCGCGAAGACCGCGAGGTAGGCCAGCATCCGGCCGGCGTCCTCGTATGAGAGGTCGGGCGCGATCGACCAGGTGATCGACAGCGCGGTCACGACGGTGAGCGCGGCCAGCGCGACGAGGGCCGGGCCGCCGCGGAGCGGCGCCGTGGGGGCCCACATGAGGGCGGCGGCCACGCCCAGGGCGCCGAGCAGGATCATCACCAGCTCGACGGCCGAGGTCCTGCCTAGCTCTGTACCTCCCGCTGCTCCGAAGGCGACGCCGGCGAACGCGGCGCCAAGCAGGATCGTGCTAGCGGCGCGAGCGTGCGAAGGGGACACGGGGCAGGTTCATGCGTCCCACCGGTAGCCGCGGAAGCGGAATCCGCGCCAGGGCGGGCACACGCCGGCGAAGCGCGACCAACGCGCCCATCGCCGTGAGCAGCCCGACCGCGATCAGCGCCAGTAGCACGGGCAGCGGAAGCCCGTTGGACGCGCTCGAGAGGTCGAACAGGCCGTTGGAGCCAGGCTCCACGGGCTTGCCGCCGATCTCGAGATGCGGCTTCTTGCCGCTCTTCGTGAGTGCGTCCAGCGCGGCCTTGTCGTTGTTCCGCGCGGCGATCTCGGCGTTCCTGGAGGTGGCACCCGCGCCACCGCCGCCGCCGGGCCCGTTGTGGCGCCCGCCGCCCTTGTCCGATCCGCCCGTCTTGGCGCCGGCGATAACCGACCGGCAGTCGCTGTACTCGTCGAGGTCCGAGGGAAGGTTCTTCTCGGCCTTGTCGAGGTCGGAGTTGGAGTAGTGGTGATCGAGGTCGCCGTCGGATGCGCAGTCGCGAATGACCGCGTCCGGACTCGCGTGAGCGATGGCCGGGACGGCCAGCGCGATTACCAGTACGAGGATGTAGGCGACGCGACGCACGTGCAGATACCTCCTGGAGCGGTGTCGGCCGGAGCCTGAAGAAAGCCGGCGCAGCCAACGACGCTCCCGGAAGGGAACCGAGCAGCCTCCGAAACCGCGGGGGGTGAGGCTAGCAAGGCTCGCGGCGACTTCGCCCTCAGGCGATGCTTCGCCGTGTTCTCCCCGGTGGTAGCGCATCGCAAACAATCCCGACCCTCGTTGGCTGCCAAAGTTGCGCCGCAATGCGCTCTGTGGTGCTTCCTCCGGTGCCGGTCCCGTACCGCGAGCCGCTGTTCGCGCTGCTCGCCGAGCGAGGGCGGATAGGGCTTCAAGTCGCCTATCAGTCTGGCTCCCAGCCCGGATGGGACCAGCGCCCGGACTGGTTTCCGGCCCTGCACCCGTACGAGTCGAGGGTGCTCGAGTCGCGCCAGCGGGCCCGCTCCGGAAGGACGCCGGTCCTGTTCCCGAGCGGCCTCGGAGATGTCCTTTCCGAGCTCGATCCCGACTGCGTCGTGAGCTGGGAGTACGGCGCCGCCACGCTGCGCGCGCTCGCCTGGTGCCGGCGCCGGGGCCGCCGGCTCGTGATCTTCAGCGAGCTCACCGCCGCCGCCGCGGCGGGGATCCGCCGCCCGCACCATCGCCTGCTGGCGCCGCTGGCGGCGGGCTTCATCGCCTCGAGCAGCGGCGCCCGCGAGCGGCTGCTGCGCATGGGCGTGCCAGCGGAGCGCGTCGAGCTGAGCCTCCAGAGCGCCGACGTCGACGCGTTCCGGGCGGCCGCGGAGCGGCGTCCTGAGCACCACGGGCCCGTGCGCATCCTCTGCGTGGGACGGCTCGTCGAGGACAAGAACCAGGCGCTGCTGATCCGAGCCTTCGCCGCCGCCGGCGCCGCGGGCGAGCTGCTCCTCTGCGGGTCGGGTCCGCTCGAGGGCGAGCTGAGGCGCGAGGCGGAGGGGCTGCCCGTGCGCTTCCTCGGCTACGTCCCTCCCGCCGACCTGCCCGATCTCTACGCGCGAGCGGACGTCGTCGCGCTCGTCAGCACGTACGAGCCGTTCGGGGTCGCGGCGCGCGAGGCGGCCGCGGCCGGCCTGCCGATCGTCTGCTCGCGGATAGCGGGCGCCGCCGGCGACGTAGCGGTCGACGGCGAGAACGCGCTGCTCGTGGACCCCCATGACGAGGCGGGCGTGGCCGAGGCTCTGGGCCGGCTGCTCAGCGACGCCGACCTGCGCGCGCGACTCGCGGCGGGAAGCCGCGCGCTGACGGAGCGGACCCCGCTCGAGGCGGATGCGGAAGCGTTCGAGAACGCCGTTATGTGTGCCGGTGCAGCCGCAGGCGGACGGTGAGCCTTCGGCCGATCGCCTTGCCGCCGGCCGCGGGGCGGAACACGATCTTCGCCCGGATGCGCAGCCTGCCCCTGTGGCGGAGCGCCCTGCGCCCCAGGCGGCTGGGCGTGAGCTTGAGCGTCACGAGGCCGGCTTTGGTTGCCCTGCGCCCGGTGTGCTTCAGGCGGCGCCTTCGCTTGCGGGTGTCCGACACGCCGAGACGGCCCGCGACCGACACGCGCACCGGCACGCGAGCGGTGCCGTTTCGGCGCGCCCGGACCTTGCCCACGCGCATCGTGATGGCGGCCTTGGCGGGCGGCGGGAGCTGTCTCGGCGGCAGGGGCGGGGACTTCTTGACCGCTGGGCAGGTGCCCGCACCGGAGTAGGCCTGGATGCGGTAGTGGCCCCAGTCGGAGGCGAACAGCATGCGGCAGTCTGCCGCGACGTCGGTGAGGTAGGAGAGTCCTCCGGCGATCCCGCTCTCGACTCCGGTCTGGCACGTGGAGGTGCACGTCTCGAAACTCGCCGCGCCGGTCGCCACGCCCGCGCCCCAGGCGCGGACGAAGTGGCCGCTCGTCGTGAACTGCTGCACGCGCTGGTGGCTGCCGTCGGCGAGGTAGAGCGATCCCGCCCTGTCGGCGGCGATGCCCCAGGCGGTGTCACCGAGGCCGCCGGCCTCCGCGCTTGTCGCCCCCATTTGGCAGCCGGAGGCGCTGTCGCAGACCTCGAAGTCGCTTCCCGACCCGCCTAGCCGGACTCCGCG
>DASXBA010000112.1:0-18515 GCA_036406475.1 Thermoleophilaceae bacterium
GTAGAGCGCCTTGGCCTCGTCGAGCCCCTCGTAGCACTGGAGCCGGATCAGCCGGCGCCCGGTGGAGCGGGAGAGTGCCTTGGCGAGCTCGGTCTTGCCGACTCCGGCGGGCCCCTCGACCAGGACGGGCTTGCCCAGCCGGGCCGCGAGGTAGGAGACGAGCGAGGTGGACTCGTCGGCGAGGTAGCCGACCCGGCCGAGCCCGTCGCGCGCTTCCTCGATCGACTGGTAGTCGTCGCTCACCCGCTCAAGGATACTTTTGACGGAGTGTTCGCCCTCTGGCCCTTGATTGCGGACTTCCTCGATCCGAGCCGCGGCCCACAGCAGACCGGTGGCTTCGAGGTCAACCCGAACTTCTTCTTCATCCTCCTGGGCCTGGGGTTCCTGATCGGGGTGGTCGGCCACATCGCTAGCTCGAAGCTCCTGGTGGGGATCGGCGTGACGCTGATCTTCCTGGCGACCGTCTTCATCCCGATCGCGTTGAACGCAGCGCACTGATGGCGATACGGCCAGACCGCCCGCCCGGCGCGACGCCGCCGCGGCGGTATCTGCCGCGGCTCCATTGGGAGCTGCTCGTTTGCGGGACCCGCGGGCACGCGCTCGTAGGTACCGACGCGCGCGAGATCCGGCCGGAGGACTCGCTCCTCGCCCGCATGGGTGAGGGCGGCGAGCGCTGGCACCGCTGCCTGCGTTGCGACAGCTGGCTGCCGCTGCCGCCGCCCGAGGCGCCCACGCGCGACCAACTGCCGGACCGCGAGGAGATCGCGCTGCCCCTGCGGGGCAAGGCCCTGCGCGACAAGGTGGTGCTGCGGGCGATCGCAATCGATCGTGCTCTTCACTTCCTCGTCCTCGCGCTGCTGGCCGTGGCTGTGCTGCTGTTCGCGGCGCACCGCTCGGAGCTCAAGGACACCTTCTACCGGGTGCTCACCGACCTCCAGGGCGGCGTCGCCGGCGGACCGGTCCAGACCGGCAAGACCGGCGTCACGCACGAGCTCGACCGCCTCTTCACCCTCAGCACGAGCTCGCTGCACCTGCTCGCGGCCGTGCTCGCCGCGTATGCGCTCGTGGAGGGGATCGAGGCCGTCGGGCTCTGGTACCAGCGCCGCTGGGCCGAGTACCTCACGCTGCTCGTCACGGCGTCGCTCCTGCCGCTCGACGGCTACGAGCTTGTCGACCACCCGACGGCGCTCAAGGCCTGTGCGGTGGTCATCAACGTGGCCGTGGTCGCCTACCTGCTCGTCGCCAAGCGGCTGTTCGGCCTTCGCGGCGGCGCGGCCGCCGACGAGGAGCAGCGCGCCCGCGACGTGGGCTGGCCGGCGCTCGAGCGCACGGCGCCCGGGGCGCTCGGCGTGGAGCCGGTCAGCTAGCGGCGGCCCACCGCCGAACGTCCCGGACTACCCCTATAGGCGGTACTGAGGGACGTTCGACCCAATCTGGGCGCGGCGGCGTCGAAGTAGGCGACCGCGCCGGAGAGCGTCAGGCGGATCTGCTCGAGGCCGGCGTCGGCGAGCCAGCGCTCGAGGTCCGCCGCGCTGCCGCCCGGGCCGAAGATCCCTCGGCGGGCGTACTGCTCGATCACGAAGTCGTAGCGGGCGCCGCGGCCGCGCACGGCGGCGTCGCCGATCAGCCGCCCGCCGGGCCGGAGGCAGCGGGCGATCTCCTCGAGGCCCCGCGCGGGATCCGGGAAGCAGTGGAGGCTGTTGAAGCAGACGCAGAGGTCGAAGCTCGCGTCCTCGAAGGGCAGCTTCTCGACGTCCGCCTCCATCAGCTCGATCTGGCCCAGGCCACGCTCGTCGGCAACGCGTCGCGCCCGGCGCAGCATCCCCGGCGAGATGTCCGCCGCCACGTAGCGGACGCGCTGATCCGGGCGGAGCGCCCGGAAGGCGAGGCCGCCGCCGCAGGGCACGTCGAGGATCGCCGACCCGTCGGGCATCGCGCCGATCGCGTCGAGCGACCTGTAGAGGAGGCGGGTGTCCGCGCCCCACATGAGCAGGCCGCCGACGCGCGCGAGTCGCTCTCGCTCGACGAAGAAGTCGTAGGCGGCGGCGCCGACGCGGTCGAATCGCGGGCTGCGCCAGACAGCCCGGACATCGGCCGGCATCAGCCGAGGGCCTCGCGGAACCCCTGCCGCCAGCTCGGGTACGAGGGCTCCCAGCCGAGCTCGCGCTTGGCCTTGCCGTTGGAGGCACCGCGCAACTCGTTGGTGAACCTCGCCACCGCCTTCCCGGCGACGATCTTGGCGAGCCACACGGGCACCCGGAAGGGCTTCTTCGCCCCGACCGCATCGGCGTAGACGGGCAGCCACTCGTTGAACTGCGCCGGGTCGTCGTCCACCACGTTGTAGATCCCTGGCGCGCCACGCTCGACCGCGGCGACGGTGGCATCCGCGGCGTCGTCGACATGGATGAAAGAGACCGTCCCGGTGGCCTTGCCGACGAGCGGCAGCCGGCGCTTTCGGACGTCCTCGGCGGAGGTACCGCCGGCGGCGTAGTAGGTGCCGGGGCCGTAGAAGAAGCCGTAGCGGAGCACCAGGCCCTCGAGGCCGTCGGCCCCGACCACGGCCTGCTCCATCTCCGTGACCACCCGCGTCGCGCGGCCGAAGCCGTCGCCGCTGTCGCTCATCACGGCCGCGTCCTCGTCCTTGACCCAGTCGCCCTCCGAGGCGTAGATGAAGGCGATGCTCTGGGCCACCATCCGGCGCGCGCCCGCGTTCCTGGCCGCGTCGATCAGGATGCGCGTGCCCTCGCCGCGCACCCGGTTGGTCGCGTCGTAGAGCTGCTTGTCGCGGAAGTCGAGCCGGTCGGGCAGCGAGGTGAGCTGGTGCACCACCACCTCGGGCGCCGCCTCGACCATCCCGGAGCGGACGCGGTCCTCGTCGAACACGTCGGTCACCAGAGCCGCGGCTCCGGCCTCGCGCAAGCGCGCGGCGCTCTCCTCCGAGCGCGTCATGCCGGTCACGTCGTGGCCCGCGGCGATCAGCTTGGGCACCAGCGGCCGGCCGATGGCCCCGCTGGCCCCCGCCACGAAAACCTTCATAGCCGGGTCGCGACGGCGATCCCGTCGCCCACCGGCAGCACGCAGGCGACCCACTCGTCGCTGTTCACCAGCTCCCTGTTGAGCGTCCGCGCCGCCGCCAGGTTCTCCGCCGACCAGCGTGTGTCGGCGCCCTCCGGCAGCCCGACCTCGCCGCTCATCAGCAGGTTGTCCACCACCAGCATCGCCCGCTCGGCGAGCTTGGGGGAGGCCAGGTCGAGGTACTCCCGGTACTCGGCCTTGGTCCCGTCCACGAACACGAGGCCGAAGGGGCCGTCGAGGGTCGGGATCGTCTCGCGGGCATCGCCCTCGACGATCTCCACGCGGTCGGCGACGCCCGCCTGCGAGAGGAAGTCGCGCGCCTGCTCGGCGCGGCTCGGGTCGAATTCGAGCGTCACCACGCGGCCCTTGTCGAGCTGCGCCGCCATGTGCAGGGTGGAGTAGCCGATCGCCGTCCCCACCTCCAGCACCACCGGGTCGAGCGCCCTGCAGAGGGCGGCCAGGAGCCGGCCGGTGTCCCAGCTCACGATGGGAACGCCGTCGCGCTCGGCGACGGCCTCCATCTCGGTCATGACCTCCGACCCCTCGGGCCGGATGTCCTTGAGGTAGGTGTCGACGTGCTCGCTGAGGATCGGCATGGCCATAGATATTCTCAGGCCATCGCTGAACTACTCGAAGTCCCGTCGGGCCTCGAAGGCGTCATCGCCTTCCATACCGAGATCGCCGAGCCGGACAAGGAGGGGAGCGCGCTCCGCTATCGCGGCGTCGACATCGAGGATCTCGTCGGAAAGGTTCCGTTCGAGAAGGTCTGGGGCCTGCTCGTGGACGGCACCTACGAGCCGGGGATGCCGCCGGCCGAGCCATATCCGCTCGCCCTTCGCACCCGCGACCCGCGCGTTGATCTCCAGGCGGGCCTCGCCACCCTCGCTCCCGAGTGGGGGCTCTCGCAGCTGATCGACGTCACCGACGAGCAGGCGCGCGACGACCTGGCCCGGGTGTCGGTGATGGCGCTCTCGTTCGTCGCCCAGTCGGCGCGGATCGGCAAGCCGCCCGTACCCCAGCGCGTGGTCGACCAGGCGAGCTCGATCCCCGAGCGTTTCCTGATCCGCTGGCGCGGAGAGGCCGATCCGAGGCACGTGAAGGCCATCGACGCCTACTGGATCTCGGCCGCCGAGCACGGGATGAACGCCTCGACCTTCACCGCCCGGGTGATCGCCTCCACCGGCGCCGACGTGGCCGCCGCGCTTTCGGGCGCGGTCGGCGCTCTCTCCGGGCCGCTGCACGGCGGGGCCCCGTCCCGGGTCTTGCAGATGCTCGACGACGTGGCCGAGCGCGGCGACGCCAAGGCCTACGTCAAGGAGCTGCTCGACCGAGGGGACCGGCTCATGGGCTTCGGGCACCGCGTCTACCGGGCCGAGGACCCGCGCGCCCGGGTGCTCCGGCGCACCGCCAAGCAGATCGGCGCGCCGCGCGTAGAGGTGGCCGAGGCGCTCGAGGAGGCCGCTCTGGCCGAGCTCGCCGAGCGCAAGCCCGACCGCGTGCTGGCCACCAACGTCGAGTTCTGGTCCGCGGTGGTGCTCGACTTCGCGGACGTGCCGCCCGAGCTCTTCACGCCGCTCTTCTCCTGCGCCCGCGTGGCCGGCTGGTCGGCCCACATCATGGAGCAGAAGCGCGAGGGCCGGCTGATACGCCCGACCGCGAAGTACGTGGGACCGCCGCCGCGCGATCCGAGCTCGGTGGACGGCGCGTCCGCCTGATGGAGGCCGCCACCACGACACAGGAGGCGCCGGAAGAGCAGTCGGTCTCGTCGTTCGCCAAGTCGCTCTTCCGCGGCGAGATCCACGAGGAACTCGTCTTCCCCTTCCCGATGCCGTCGGGCGAGGAGCAGGAGAAGGTCCGCGGTCTGATCGCCTCGCTGCGCGAGTACGCCGACGAGGCCTACGACGAACGCCGCTTCGAGGAGGAGCGCTGGATCCCGGACGAAGTCCTCGCCGGGCTCGGCGAGCGCGGCCTGATGGGGCTCTACGTGCCCGAGGAGTACGGCGGCCAGGGCCTCTCGCAGACCGGTTACTGCCGCGTGTCGGAGGCGTTCGGGCAGATCGACGGCACGCTCGCCGTGGTGATGGGCGTGCACCAGTCGATCGGGATGAAGGGGATCGTCCTCTTCGGAAACGACAAGCAGAAGCAGCGCTTTCTGCCCGACCTGGCGAGCGGGCGCAAGCTTGCGGCCTTCGCGCTCACCGAGCCCGAGGCGGGCTCCGACGTCCACGGCCTGCGCTCGCGCGCGGTCAAGCAGCCCGACGGCTCCTGGGTGCTCAACGGCGAGAAGCGCTACATCGGCAACGGAAGCCGCGCCGACACCCTGGTGACCTTCGCCCGCTGCGAGATCGACGGCAAGGACAAGCACATCGCGCTGATCCTCGAGAAGGGGATGGACGGCCTCGAGGTCGGCGACCGCTTCGACACGATGGGCCTGCGGGCGAACGACCTGCGCCGCCTCTACTACAAGGACGTGCGGGTCCCGCCGGAGAACGTGCTCGGCGAGCCCGGCGAGGGCTTCAAGATCGCCATGCACATCCTCAACAACGGCCGGATGTCGCTCGGCACCGGCTCCGTGGGCGCGACCAAGGTCTTCCTCGACCTGATCATCGACCACGTCAAGGAGCGCAAGCAGTTCGGGATGGCGCTGGCCGACTTCGAGCTCGTCCAGGACAAGATCGGCTGGATGGTCTCCTACCTGTTCGGGCTGGAGGCCATGACCTACCTCACCACCGGCCTCGTCGACCGCGGCGTGCCCGACTACTCGCTCGAGTCGGCGATCGTCAAGGTCTCCGGCACCGAGTTCCTCTGGTACGCGGCCAACCGTGCCCTCCAGCTCAAGGGCGGGGCGGGCTACATGCGCGACGAGCCCTACGAGAAGGCGCTCCGCGACATCCGCATCTTCCCGATCTTCGAGGGCGCCAACGACGTGATGCGCGCCTTCATCGCCCTCTCGGGGATGAAGCCGCTCGGCGACGAGCTCGGCGAGGTCGGCGAGATCGAGCTGGGCGACCCGATCGGCAGCATCGGCGTGCTCGCCGACTACGTGGGCGGGCGGATCAAGCGCGGCGTGATGCCCGACAAGATCACGATGGCGCACGACGAGCTATCGGGGCTGGCCGAGCCGCTAACCGACCAGGTCAAGCGGCTCCGCTCGCTCACGGAATCGCTCCTGCGCGAGCACCGCAAGGGGATCATCGAGCGCCAGTTCCAGCAGAAGCGCCTGGCCGACGCCGTGGCCGACATCTACGCCCAGGTCGCCGTCCTCTCGCGCGTGACTGCGCACCTGGCGGAGAACGACGTCGAGGTCTCGGGACAGGAGCTCTACATCGCCGAGACCTTCTGCACGCGGGCGGCCAAGCGGGTCGAGCACCAGCTCAACCAGATCGAGTCCAACGACGACGACAGGATGCTCTCGATAGCCAAGCTCGCGCTGAAGCGCGGCGAATACGGCTATGCATTTTTCGATGACTGATCGTGTCCGCTGCGAAGCCTCGCCTGCCTGCGTCATCGACTGTGTAGGAACGTGACCGCCCAACGCAAGCGGCTCGTACTGATCGCTTGCATCCTCGGCACGGCGGTTGTCACCGTCGATGCCACGGTCGTCAACGTCGCGCTGCCCGCGATCGCGCAGGACCTCGGTGGTGGGCTGGCGGGCCAGCAGTGGACCTCCAACGCCTACCTCGTCACGCTCGGGTCGCTGCTCCTGATCGGGGGCTCGCTTGGCGACGTTTTCGGGGAGAAGCGGGTGTTCGTCCTCGGCGTGGCGGGGTTCGGCGCCACCTCGGTGCTGTGCGCCCTGGCGCCGACGATCGAGCTGCTCGTGCTGGGACGGGCGCTCCAGGGCGTGGCCGGCGCACTGCTCACCCCGGCAGCTCTCGCCGTGATCGTCACCGTCTTCCCGCCGGACGAGCGCGGCAAGGCGGTGGGCGCGTGGACCGCGTGGGGAGGGATCGGCACGGTGCTGGGGCCGCTGATCGGCGGCCAGCTGGTGGACTCGGCGTCGTGGCGCTGGATCTTCGCCATCAACCTGCCGCTGGTGATCGGGACGATCTTCCTGATCCTTCGCGTCGTGCCCGAGGGGCGTGAGCGCGACCCGGACGCCAAAGTCGACGTGGTGGGGGCGACCCTGTGCGCCCTCGGCCTCGCGGGGGTGACCTTCGGCCTGATCGAGCAGCCCCTGAAGGGCTTCGGCGATCCGGTGGTCCTCCTGCCGCTGGTGCTCGGCGCGGTCCTGTTCGTGTCCTTCCTCGTCTACGAGGAGCGCGGGACGGACTCGCCGATGCTGCCGCTCGACCTGTTCAAGCGGAGGAACTTCGCGGCGGGCAATGTCGAGACTTTCGCGATGTACGGCGGGCTCGGGATGCTGTTCTTCTTCCTGGTCCTGTTCCTCCAGCAGGTCGCGGGCTGGGATGCCCTCGCGGCGGGCGCCTCGGGCATCCCTGTCACGCTCGTGATGCTCCTGCTGTCGCAGCGCTTCGGCGCGATGGCCGACCGCCGCGGCCCGCGCTTCTTCATGGGCGTCGGGCCGCTGATCGCGGCCTGCGGGCTGGTGCTCCTGTTGCGGATGGACGCCGACGTGAACTACGCGACGGACCTGCTGCCGGCGATGCTCCTCTTCGCGCTGGGACTGTCTATGACCGTGGCGCCCCTCACCGCGACCGTGCTCGCCGACGCCGACGAGCACAACGCCGGCATCGCGTCCGGGGTGAACAACGCGGTGGCCCGCGTCGCGGCGCTGATCACGATCGCCGCCATGGGCACGGTGGTCGCGGCTCAGTTCCGCTCCGAGCTCGACTCGAACCTCGGCCGGCTCGCCACGCGTCCGGATCTGGCGCCCGCATTGAGTGAGGCCAGACGGCAGCCGCTCGCGCGGGTGGCGCCCGCGAAGACTCCGCCGCCGGTCCGGGCCGCCGTGGCGCAGGCGACCGAGGATGCCTCGGTGCACGCCTTCCACGTCGGCATCGGCGCGTCGACCCTTCTGGTGGCGCTGGGCGGGGTGCTCGGCCTGGTCGGCATCCGCAATCCCCGCCGGCAGGTGGAGAGCCGGGGCTGTCCGGGCGGCCAGCTCGCGGGCGTGCCCGAGGAGGCATCTCACCAGTCGCCGTGCGACTGGCAGCGTGCGGGGCTGGCTGCGGACGGCGCCGGCGCTCAGGCGCCGACGCAGGCGTAGAGCTTCGCCTTGTCGGCGGCCGCAAGCCGGCTGCCCGATTGGACGAGCAGGTTGCGGGCCTGCTTGACCTCGGAGGAGCCGACGGCCGACTTTCGGTAGTCCGCCTCGTGGGCGGCGGCCTGGCTTGCCGAGCCGTAGACCAGGATGTGCCCGGCGCCCTGCTTGACGATCACCTCGGACATGGCGTCATTCAGGTCGATGTCGGGGCCCTCGAGCGAGGTGGCCGCGCCCACGCCCGAGTCGATCAGGCAATCCGCTACGTCGTTCACGCGGAAGGTGCCGCCGTGGAGCGGGGCCTTCTTCGACGTGGTCGGCTTGGAGCCCGTGTCGCTCTCGTCCGAGCTCTTGTCGTCTCCACCGCCGCAGCCGCCGAGGGCGAGAAGCGCGAGGCAGAGGGATAGGCCGGCCAGCCGCGGCACGGGCCGCGATGCTAGCGAGGCTCCTCCTCGGCGGGGGCCGCAGGCTGTGGCGGGGGCGGAGGCTGTGGCGGGGGCGGAGGCGGCGGCGCCTCCTCGGGCAGGTCGTCGGCCGGGTGCTTGGCGCGCTCGGCCGCGCCGGCCACGACCAAGATCCCCGAGCACACCAGCGCAAGCAGGTTCTGGCCGAGCGGGCGGGAGAACAGCCGGGCGGTGATCAGGAGCGCCGCCCAGATCCCGGCCACGAGGATCACGGTGCCGTCCCCGAAGGGAAGGTGGAAGCGCTTGCCCTGCGCCCGCGCGTGCAGCAAGGCGAGGACCCCGGCTGCGATCAGGAGCTCGCCGGCCTCCACGAACGAGAACGGGCCGAACGTGCTCACCGCGAGCAGCAGGGCGCCCACGGCCGCGACCTTCTGCTCGAAGTTGAGCAGCCGCCAGGTCCTGGCTAGCTCAGCCATCCAGCGGCTGGCGGCCGGCGAAGCCTGCGTCGGGCTCGTGCCAATAGGCGATCTTCTCCTCGCCCTCCTCCCAGCAGAGGTAAACCTCGGTGCCGTCGCGGATGGCCGGGAAGTCGACCAGCCCGCGATCGAGATCGCGCAGGACGATCTCCTTGTCCTGGAGGTGCAGGAGTCCCTCCCTGACGCCGAGGAATCCCTCCGCCACCGTGCGTGCAGGCTCGCCGCCGCCGTTGGTCGGGGTGGCCTCGGCGAGCGCGTCGCGGGCGTCGCGGTCGCCGAGCCGGTCGCGAGCGGCGCGCAGGCTCCCGATCAGGTCGGTCACCTCCGGCAGGGCGGCGTTGGCCTCCTCGAGCGTGTAGTGGCGCTCGTGCCTCACGCCGCGGCCGGCGCGCCGGCCGCCTCGCGGATGTGCCGCTCGAGCAGCCGCGCATCCGCCGCCGGGACCGTGCGGAGCTGTCCCTGAAAGGCGAGGTGCCAGTGCTCGAGCGGCCACTTCCGGACGTGCTCGAGCTCGGCGACGAGATCCTCCGCGGGCACGAACTGCTCCTCCTCGAGCGTCACCACGGGCTCGGTATCGAAGCGCCAGGGATACGCGTCCCGCTTGCCGGGCTTGCCCGGCCACCGCGGGGTCCGGTCCTCGTACATCTCGCCGGTCACCTGGATGATCCCGCCGAATGCCTGCACGCCGGTGACGTAGAAGACGATCTGGTCGCCGGGCTCGATCTGCTCCGCCATGCCGCGGCGCTTCTCCTTGGCCCCGATAACCGTGAATCCGTGCTCGCGCGTGGCCCGGAAGTTGTCGAGTGACCCCGTCAGCACCCAGGTCTCCGCCATGCCCCAAGGGTAGTCTTCCCGGGCAATGGCGGACGACGAGATCCATCTCATCGGCCCGGACGAGATCGCCTACCGGCTCGACCTCACTCCGGCCCAGCTCAAGATCACCTGGACGGCGCTGAAGGCGTTTGCCGACGACTTCGGCCACGACGAGCGCGACGTCTACGACGTCGTGCGCGAGGTGCTCGAGAAGCTCCCCGACGAGCACGCGATCCGCCCGATCGACATCTCACGCGGCCGCTAGATAGTCCACGACGTCGGCGGCGTTCCGTTCCGGCGGGAACACCGGGTAGAAGGCCTTGACGATCTCGCCCGCGCGCGCGACGAGGGTGAGCCTCTTGTAGAGCCGCATTCCGCCCGCCTCGAACGTGGGCAGGCCGAGCGTGTCCGCCAGCCGGAGCTCGCGGTCGTTCAGCAGGGGGTAGGGGAGCCGCTCGCGCTCCGCGAAGGCGGCCTGCTCGCCGGGATCCATCGCGCTGACGCCCACGACCGTTGCCCCGAGCTCGCTCAGCTCGCCATGGAGGTCGCGGAAGGCGCAGCTCTGCGGAGTGCAGCCGCGCGCCCCGGGGATGTCGTCCCAGCCCGGCGGCAGCGGCTCGCCCGGCGTGCCCGTGCGCGGATAGACGAAGGCGACGAGCGTCCCCTCAGCGAGTTCCGCGAGAGGGGTGCCGTCGAGCCGCATGCCGGGCAGGTGGTCGGCCGCCCCATCGTCCTCGGGCACGGGCAGGTCGGAAGGGAGTTCGTGATATTCCGTCATCGGATGAATTTCGGCATCGCCATGTTCCCGACCGACTCTGCGGTTGATCCTGCCACGCTCGCGCGGCTGGTAGAGGAGCGCGGCTTCGAGTCGCTCTGGTTCCCCGAGCACACGCACATCCCGGCGAGCCGCAAGACCCCGTACCCGGCCGGCGGCGACCTGCCGCCCGAGTACAGCCACACCTACGACCCGTTCGTGGCCCTCGGCTTCGCGGCCGCCGCCACCGAGCGGATCAAGCTCGCCACCGGCATCTGCCTGATCATCGAGCGCGATCCGATCACCACCGCCAAGGAGGTCGCCTCGATCGACCAGCTGTCAGGCGGCCGCTTCCTCTTCGGCGTCGGCGCCGGCTGGAACCGCGAGGAGATGGAGAACCACGGCACCGACCCGGACCGGCGCTTCGGCCTCATGCGCGAGCGGGTGGAGGCGATGAAGAAGATCTGGACCGAGGACGAGGCCGAGTACCACGGCAAGCACGTGAACTTCGACCCGGTCTGGTCCTGGCCCAAGCCGCGCCAGCAGCCGCACCCGCCGATCGTGCTCGGCGGCAGCGGCCCGAAGGTTCTGGACCGCGTCCTCGCTTACGGCGACGAGTGGATGCCCAACCGGGTGCCGCCCGAGGACCTGCCCGGCCGGATCGAAGAGCTCCAGCGCCGCGCCGACGAGGCGGGCCGCGGCCACATCCCGGTGACCTGGTCTGGCGCCAAGCCCGACCCCGCCGAGGTCGAGCGCCTCACCGAAGCCGGCTGCGACCGCATCACCTTCTACGTGAAGCCCAAGGACGCCGGCGAGGTGGAGCAAAGCCTGGACCGCAAGGCGGAGCTGATCTCGTCGTAGCCCTCGTAACCGTCCCGTAACGCCCACGGTCCCGCCGGGCCAGCGCTCACTAGCGACTAGCGCCCAGCGACTAGCGCCTATTCAATTGGGATGTCCTCGACCCGCGGCTCCCGGCGCGGCTTGTCGAGCCGCTCCAGGTACCAGTCGATCAGCGAGCGGAGCGTGAGCAGGAACTCGCGGATCAGCGCGGTGGCGCGCTCCTCGAGCTCGCCCGGGACGGCGCGGCGGATCGCGTCGAGCAGCACGAACAGCGCCGAGAGGTCGAAACCGCCCCCGCGGCGCGGCGGCGGGTCGCCGCCGTAGGGGTCGCGCGCCTGACGGGCCGCCTCGTCGAAGAGGGGGTCGTAGTCAGGAGGAGGTGGTGGAGGTGGTGGTGCCTGGTGCCTCGGGTCCATCGCTCTTCTCGAAGAAGACCTGGAGTGCGCCGTCCTCGAACCTTGCCCCGCTCGTGGAGTACGCCGCCATCGTGGGGGGCAGGATGATAGTCCGCTTCTGCCCGCCCACACGGACGATCACCTCGAGCCCGATCTTCTTCAGCTCGATGTCGCCGCGCTCGGCGAACGGAATCGGCAGGCGCAGGGTGGCGACGCCGTTGTCCGCCGACAGCTCCTGCGACAGCTCGTCGTAGAGCAGTCGCGCCGGGTCCGTGTCGTCGAAGAGCTCCCTGGCGAGCCGGTCGAGCATCTCCGGGCCGAGCACCTCGCGCTCGAGCCAGGGCGCGACGAGGATCGGCACGGGCGAGAAGGCGGAGCGGACGAGCTCCATGTGCTCCTGCTGCACCTCGCGCCAGCCGGCGAAGTAGCCCTCGGCCGCCTCCTCCGGCAGGACGCGGTTCACGACCACGGCGTCGGTGAGGTAGCCGTACAGGTTGAGGTAGGTGAAGGTCCGCATCGCTTCCTTCACCACCATCCGGTCCGGGTTCATCACGAGCCGGATCGAGGTGGTGGAGCGGTCGCGGAGGATGTCGTTCATCGCGATCAGGTTGCGGGCGAGCCGCTCGAGGTCCTCGTAGACGGCGTTGTCCGGCAGCGGGATGTCCAGTAGCCCGCGCGCGAGCGGCCGCGCGGCCGAGACGAGCCGGCGCTCCCAGGGGAAGACCTTCTCGAGCCACCAGGTGGCGACGTCGGGGAAGGACAGGAGCCGCAGCGTCTCGCCGGTCGGGGCGCAGTCCACGATGACAGCGTCGAAGCGGTCCTCCTCGTGGTGACGCTTGATCTGGAGGAGTGAGAAGAGCTCGTCCATCCCGGGCGGGACCGTGAGCTCCTCGGCGGAGATGCGGTCGACGCCGCGGTCGGCGAGCAGGTTGCTGAGCCAGTCCTGGACGGCGTCCCAGTTGCGCTCCATCTCCTCCTGCGCCTGGACCTCCTGCCCGAACAGGCCGGGCTCGACCTCGCGCGGCTCGCCGCCGAGCTCCACCTCGAGCGAGTCGGACAGGCTGTGCGCCGGATCCGTGGACAGGACCACGGTCCGCAGCCCCGCGGCGGCGCAGCGGCGGGCCGTGGCCGCGGCGACGCTCGTCTTGCCTACGCCGCCCTTGCCCGTGTAGAGGATCGTCCGGGGCGCCATCGCGCGCCCAGCCTAACGAGGTTTCAGTTCACCTCGATCGTGGCGTCGTCGCGGCCCTTCAGTCCCTTGCCGGTGCGCTGCTCCTTGGCGCCGAGGTGGATCGAATACGTGCCCGCAGCCTTCGGTCGCCAGCTGAACGATCCGCTGCCGCGGCTGAAGGTGTGTATCTCGTCGACGCCGACCCGCCCCTCGCGCGAGATCTTCAGCTCGACGGCCGACAGCTTGGAGAGCGTGAAGCGGATCCGGGTGAGGTGGCCGACCGTGGTCGAGGCCGGCCCGGTGAACGTGATCTTGGGCGGATCGACCTGGTAGCCGCGGTACTTCTTCGCGTACTTGCAGAAGACCTCGCCCAGGTGGCGGACGCACGCGTCGTGCATCACCTCGCGCAGCAGCTCGTGGTAGTTCTGGTCCGAGATCTCGCCGTTGTAGGAGTAGAGCGACCAGTCGCCCAGGTCGCTGAACGGGATCTCGCGCTCGAGCTCCGGCAGGGCGCGGTCGTAGAAGCGCAGGGCGCGCGGGCTGTTGCCGTCGTGGGCGAAGTCGTGGAGCCCGATCAGCGTCTGGGTGAAGGCGTTGAAGACGTACGTGCGCGGGGCGAACGAGTACTGGAGATAGGCCACGCCGCCGCGGAAGCCTCTCGTCTTGACCCCCAGCGGGGCCGAGCTGCCGTACTGGCCGAGCGCCTTCAGGGCGACGCGCCTGTAGCGCGGGTTGCCCAGCAGCACGGACGCCCGGCCCAGGGCCTGGATGCCGGTGGCGTCGGCCATGCCGCTGATCCAGGGCGGGTGCCCGCCGCCGAAGTCGAAGATGTACTCCCAGGCGATCCAGTGCCTGCTGCGCCTCACGGCGTAGCGCACCATCTCGTCGAGCAGCCGCTTGAGGCGCGTCTTGCTGCAGGGCAGGCCGGTATCGCCGCCCTTGCACGCCCCGTAGAACAGGTTGGCCCGCTTGAACGTGCCGAGCGGGTGGTACTGGAGGCCGCGGCCGGGGAAGTAGCGGTAGAGGATCTCGCTGCCCTTGAAGCGGACGAAGTCGCCCGAGCCCGGAAACGGCTTGTGCGGCCAGTAGCGCGCGTTCCGCTGGACCTGGGCGAACCAGGAGGGCATCCGCGACGGGATCAGCCGGCCGCGGAGCGCGATCCGCTCGAGCGAGGCGATCACGTAGCCGAGCTGGCTGCCGCGCGCCCCGTGCAGGCGGCGGCGCACGCTGCGGGCCTTGCGGTAGATGCGGACGTAGCTGCGGTAGCGGGCGGCCGAGATCTTGTGCTTGCGCCGCGCCCTCTTGAGCACCCGCCCCACGGCGCGCCGGCCGCGGAGCGACGACGCGGCCGCGACCGGGCGGAGGCCGCGGACCGGCTCCACCTGGGAGGCGGAGGGCGTGAACGGGTCGTCGACGCGGTGCGCGCCCTTGGCGCCCACCTCGATCAGCTCGCCCGCGAAGGCCGGGCCCGCGGCGCAGGCCAGCGCGATGAGCGCGGCGGCCACGGCGAGCGAGGCGCGAATCGTCATCGGCATCCCGGACTCCAACGTTGGTCTCCCCTGGAAGTTGCGTTCGCGGCGCAGGGGTTCCACTACCCTGCGCTGGGTGCGTACCCCCCTTCGACGGCTGGCGCCGGCCGTCCTGCTAGTCATCGCATCGATCGCTGCTGCCGGCTGCGGCGGCGGCGGCAACGACAAGGACGCCCAGGCGCTTCTCGACAAGGCGTTCAAGCAGCCGATCGACAGCGCCGACCTCAATCTCGACGCCGAGGTCCAGGTCAAGGGCAGCCCGGCGCTGAGCCGGCCGGTGCGGATCGAGGCGAGCGGTCCCTTCAAGAACAACAAGGGCAAGCTGCCGTCGACCAACCTCGAGCTCAAGGTCGGGGGAGGGGCGCAGACGATCCAGACGGGCTTCCTCTCGACGGGCGACCGCGCATTCATCAAGTTCCAGGACGTCTACTACGAGCAACCCGCGTCGAAGGTGGCCCAGGCCAATCGAACGATCGCCGGGAACGGCAACAAGAAGGGGAACTCGCTCAAGGCGCTGGGCCTCGATCCCCGGCGCTGGCTCAAGGATGCTCACGACGAGGGCAGCGCGAACGTGGCCGGCGCGGACACCACGCACGTGTCCGGCAAGCTCGACGTCTCGAAGGTGGTGAAGGACTTCAACTCGTTCGTGAAGCGCTCGGGCGGCGCGATCGGCGGGACCACCGGCCAGGTGCCCAAGCCGCTCTCGCAGAAGGAGCTCGACAAGATCTCGGGCGTGGTCAAGGACCCGACCTTCGACGTCTACGTGGCCAAGAAGGACGACACGGTCCGCCGCATCTCCGGCCACCTCGAGCTCGACGTGCCCAAGAACGACCGCAAGTCCATCGGCGGCATCGAGGGCGGTTCGCTCTCGTTCACGATCGAGCTCTCGAAGGTGAACGGCAACCAGCAGATCGTGGCCCCTGCCAAGGCGCGGCCGCTGTCCGAGCTGACCCGCTCATTGGGCACCACGGCTCTGGGAGGCAGCGGCGGCAGCTCGGGCTCGACCACGACGCCGGCGCCCTCGTCGTCGGGGCCCGGGTCGAGCGCCTACAAGCGCTACGCGCAGTGCCTCGACAAGGCCGACCCCCAGGACACCGACGCGCTCCAGCGCTGCGCCGAGCTGCTGCAGTGAGTGCTTAGCGCCGCTCGAAGATCACGACAGGGATCCGGCGGCTGGTCCGCTTCTGGTAGCGCCCCCAGACCGGGTTGTGCTCGACCGCCTCGGGCCAGATCCGCGCCCGCTCCTCGTCGCTCGCCTCGCGCGCTCGGACGGGGATGCTCCTGGAGCCGATCTGGACGCTGGTCTCGGGGTTGGCACGAAGGTTGTAGAGCCAGCCCGGGTTGTGCTCGTAGCCGCCCTTCGACGGAACCACGACGATGTCGGCGCCGTCGTCCATGTAGATCAGGGGGGTGGTGCGCAGCTTGCCGCTGCGCGCGCCCACGTGGTCGAGGAGCAGTAGCGGCGGGAGGCCGGGAAGGTCGCCGAAGCGCCCGCCCGTCGCGCGGTAGAGCCGAGCATGGCCGCGCATCAGCGGGCCGAGCACGGGCCACATGCGGTCGGCTATGTCGAGATAGCTGAGCACGTCAGGTCGCGCTCCGGGTCGATTCCCCAGCGCTCGGCAAGCTCGAGCTGGGCGGGTTCGAGCGGCCAGCGGTCGGCACGCTCCTCCGTGTGGTCGGGAGAGGCGCCCTTGAGGGTCATGCAGCCGCGGTTGTCTCCGATGGCGCGGATCTCGTCCACCTCCGAGGCGCTGAGCGCGGGCTCGGGCGGCAGGGAGGCCAGCTCCGCACGCTTGCGCTCGATCGGCTTCGAGTGGTCCGCCTCCTCGATGAGCGTGGGGGCGACGCACGCGACCGGATCGTGGGCGAGGTTCCAGTGGCAGGCGAGCTGGAGCATCGTCAGGTCGTGGCGCTCGGCCAGCGGCCGCATCTGCTCCATCCGCTCGCGCCCGGCCTCGACCCAGCCATCGGGGCGGAAGCGGCGGTGGTCGCCCTCGGCGAAGGAGTGTCCCGGCAGCACGTCGTCGTGGAAGAGGCCGCCGTAGTCGACCACCCGGCTGATCACCTTCACGTCGTGGCGGGCAGCGGCGCCGAGCGCCAGCTCGCCCGGCCAGGGCTCCAGCGGGTTGAGGATCAGCATCGCCCAGTCGATCAGCTCGCCATAGCGCTCGAAGCAGCCGATCACGTCGAGTGTGAAGCCGTTGGCGGGACCCGGGGCGACGCCGAGCGACCCGGCCAGGCCCTCGTCGCGGACCGCGCGGAGCGCCTCCCACACCGCCGGGTGCTCGAAGCCCGTCCGGTCCGGGTTGTGCAGCAGCAGGAGGTCGAACGACGACACGCCGCAGCGCTCCAGGCTGCGCTCGACGGCCATGCGCACGTAGCCGCCGTAGTCGTCGGGACCGCGGAGGGCCGGGTCGGTGAAGCGCGGGAAGCCGGCGGGGCCGCTCCGCTCGCCCTCGTAGAAGTCGTGGCCGATCGCGCCGACCAGGACATAGTCGTCGCGCGGGACCCCGGCCAGCGCCCGGCCGAGCAGCGAGTCGGCTTCGCCCGCGCCGTAGACGTCGGCCGTCATCACGGTGCCGATACCGCCGCCCGGCCGCAGCAGCGCGTCGAGCCGCTCGTCGGACAGCGGCTCGCCGAAGTGCATGAAGCGTCCGCCGCTCCAGGTGCCTATCGCGCTGCGACCCGGCTCTGGCATGCCGTCAACGTAGCGCGTCCCGTCCCATGCGCTGCCGGCTGATCCTCGCCGCGGCCTCGCTCGCGCGCACGTGACCGGTCACGGCGGCGAGGAACGGAGCGCGCTCGAGCTCCCAGAGCTCGACATCCGTGCGGGCGGTCACCGTCGCCGTCCGCGGCACGTCGTGGAGCAGCGCGATCTCGCCGAAGCCGTCGCCCGCGCCGAGCCAGTTGAGCTGACGGCCGCCCTGGGTCACGTCGAGCGTCCCGCGCTTGACGAGGTAGAAGCTGTCGCCGGGCTCGCCCTCGCTCATCACCGGTTCCCCGGCGGCGTACGTGCACAGGCGCAGACTGCGAGCCAGGCCCTCGAGCTCTGGCCCCGGCAGGGCGGCGAAGATCGTCGAGCCGCGCAGCACGGCGAGCTCTTCGACCGGCGCGTGCACCCCGGCGTCGATCCTCCTCAGCGCGTCGACCCTGACGAGTGCCAGGGCCGGGAGGCTGAGCCCCACGACCGCGAACGCCGCGCCGGCCCCGGCGGCATGGATCAGGACCGGCACGCTCAGCGACCCGACCGCCAGCCCGAGCATCAGCAGCCCCTCGAGGAGCCCGAAGACCCGCGCGAGCGCCTCCGGCGGCGCCGCCCTCTGGAGAAGCGTCCTTCCGGCCACGTCGAGGAGCGCACGCGCCGCGCCGGCGGCCGCCAGGAAAAGGAAGGCGGGCACCGCCAGCTTCCAGACACCGACGAGGGCGAATGCCACGCCCCAGGCGGCCGCTGCGCCCACGATGGCCGGCAGGAGCGTGCGCTTGCCCACGAGCCCGAGGGCCAGCCCCGCGCCCAGAACCCCGCCGGCGCCGAACGCCGCCGTCAGGTAGCCGGCCGCCGAGGAGCCGAGGTCGAGCACGTTGAGAGCGAGCACCACCGCAAGCACGTCGAGCGCCCCGATCAGCACGAACTGCATCGCCATCACTGCCACGAGGCTGCCCGCGCCGGGCAGGCTGGAGAGCGCGCGGAAACCCGCGGTCGCCTGCGCTCGGATCCCCTCGGCGGCATCGGCTGCGGGCGCGACGTCCGCGGCGCGGCCGAGCCCGGCCACGAGCAGGGTGGAGCCGCCCAGCCCCGCCGCGAAGAAGCCGATGGCCGCCTCCGGGCCGCCGATCCCGAGGAGCACGCCCGCAATCGCCGGCCCGGCGAGCACGCAGCTGCTCTCCACCCAGCCC
>DASXBA010000113.1:0-18554 GCA_036406475.1 Thermoleophilaceae bacterium
CTCATCTCGATGGTGGCCGGCGACTCGGACGCCGGCGCCCGCACCGAGCATGCCCGCGACCGACTGGCGACGCTCAGCCCGCGCGAGCGCGACGTCGCCCTCGCCATCGGCCAAGGCCACGCCAACGCCGAGATTGCCACCGCCCTGCACCTCTCCGTCGCGACCGTCAAAGCGCACGTCTCCCGCCTCCTCAACAAGCTCGGGGTCGACAACCGCGTCCAGATCGCCCTGCTCGTGCACGACGCCGGCGAGCGCTAGACCAGTCCAATAGAAGCCCGGCCGAGAGCAACAGATCCGCGGGCCCGGATCTGCTTGGCGGACAACGACGGAGTCGCCCGAACCGGACGGGAAGAAATGAAGGGGGCAACACACGTCGGTCCGGCACCTAAAGGGCAGAACCGCAAACCCACATCAACGCCCTGGCTCAGTCGGGGCGACTGGATTTGAACCAGCGACCGCTCGGCCCCCAGCCGAGTGCGCTACCAGGCTGCGCCACGCCCCGTTGTCGACCGGATTCTAGGGAAGCTTCCGTCCTCTCGTTAGGCGAACATGTGTTCCCATGGGCGACTTCCGCAGATGTGGCCGATGCGGCGAGGCGAAGCCCGTCTCGGAGTTTGCCTGGCGTCGTAGAGCCAAGGGGCAGCGCGACAACATGTGCCGACCCTGTCGGTCGGCCTATAAGCGCGAGCACTATCTCGCCAACAAGCGGCGCTATGTCGACCAAGCTCGGGCGCGAAAGGACCAACTGCGGCGGGAGCGCACTCGTTACCTGCTCGAGTACTTCGGCACCCATCCCTGCGCGGACTGCGGCGAGCGGGACCCACTCGTGCTCGAGTTCGATCACCTCGACGCCGCCACCAAGTCATTCGCCATTGGCCAGGGCCTGACGTATCGGGGCTGGCAGAGCATCCTCGACGAGATCGCGAAGTGCGAGGTCGTCTGCGCGAACTGTCACCGTCGACGGACGATCCGGCGCAGTGGGGCCCTTCGGGGGGTTTTGACCGCAGACCTGCCGGCAGCAGCCTAGAGCGGGCGACCGGACTTGAACCGGCACTCTGAGCTTGGAAGGCTCATGTGCAGCCGTTACACCACGCCCGCAGTCGAACCGATTCTAGGTCCTGAGCCAGCGCCTCCGGGTGACGACCTTCTGCTCGCCGCGGGCCAGCAGGCGGAGCGCCAGCAGCAGCGCCGCCAGCAGCGCGGTGGTGCCGAGGGTCACCTGGATGCTGAGGATCCCCTCGTCGCTCCAGTAGACGTCGTTCAGCTCCATCAGGAGCGCCCACTCGTCGAGGGTCAGCGCGACGCCGACGCCGAAGGGGAGCGACATGCGCTCCTGCGTCCGTGGGTTGTTCGACACGATCGCCGTTCCGCCGGTGACGAACGCGAGCATGATCCCCGGCACGAAGTGGTGGATGTGCTTCGGGCCGCGGACGATCTCCTTGATCGGCCCGAAGCTCCCCTGGCGGCGCAGGACCCAGGTGCTGCGGCGCGTGATCGCCGACGTGACCACGAACGAGAACAGCACCTTGAGGAGCGCGCGCTCCCGCGGAGTGCCCGAGCGGTAGCCCCGGACGGCTACGTCCACCGACTGCCGGCCGGCCTCGGCCGAGCCCCGCCGCCAGAGCCGGAACATCTCCCCCGCCCCTACCGCGGCGACGCTGCCGAGGGCCAGCCCGGCCAGGATCACCGTGCCGCGCTCGGAGGTGTCCGTGGTGCGCAGGATCAGGACGTTGCAGGGCGCGTGGTGGGAGACCTTGTTCGGGATGTCGCCCAGCAGGTAGCGGCGCGTCCCGCCCATGCCCTTGTTGCCCACGACGATGAGCTGTGCTTCCAGCTTCTCGGCGATCTCGATGATCGCGTCGGCGGGCTCGCCGTGGACCACGTGGGTCTCGTAGGACACGCCCTGCCTGCTCATCGTGAGAGCGGCGTCGCTGAGCGCCTTCTGCACCGGGCCGTCGGCCTGCGGCCCACCGTCTGCGCGGTAGGTCGCCGAGACCACGTGCACGCTCGCGCCCACCCTGGCGGCGAGCTCTGCCGTCTGGGTTACCGCGGTCTTGGCCGTGTCCGAGCCATCCGTGCCCACGACGATCGGGCCATGCACGAGTGCCAGCCTAACCCGACAGCCACCGCCTGGGGTTGTCTACCAGCATCGTCTCGAGCTGGTCGTCGGTCATCCCGTTCTCCTTCAGGTGGGGGATGACGGACTCGAAGAGCATGGTCATGCTCCATTCCGGCACCTCGTTCGCCTTGAGTGCCTCCTGGACCTCGGGCGGGAACCAGTCGAGCGTCGAGCAGAAGTCCTGCGACAGGAACATGCGCTCGGCGTAGCCGCGCTCGAGCAGGGCGAGCACGGTTGCGTTGCGCTTGTCGGTCGGGAGAAACAGGTCCAGCCCGTAGCGGTCCATGCCGATCCACACGCCCTTGTCGAGGAGCTTCTGGATGTAGTCGAGGTCGTCGGTGTCGCCGGTGTGGGCGATCTGGACCTTGCTCAGGTCCATCCCCTCCTCCTCGAACACGCGGATCTGCTCGAGCCCGGTGCCGCTCGAGGGCTGCGAGTGCGACATGATCGGCACGCCGGTGCGCTTGCTCGCCCGGGCGGCCGCGCGGTGCAGCTTCTCGACGCCCGGGACCATTCCCGGCGCGTCGCAGGCCGTCTTGATGAACGCGGCCTTGACGTCGGTCCCCTGGATGCCCTCCTCGATGTCGTGCACGAAGATGTCGGCGATGGCGTCCTCGTCGCGGTTCTGGAGCACCTGCGGCAGGTGCTCGTAGGTGTAGACGCCCGTGGCGAGGATGATCTGGATGCCGGTCTCGTCGGCGATGCGCTGAGAGAAGCGGGCGTCGCGGCTGCCGGTCATCGCGTTCGGATCGACGACGGTCTTGACGCCGTGCGACATCACCGCACGCGCATCGGCCACGGCCTTCTCGATCTCGTCGGCCTCGTCGTAGAGGTGCGGCCACTGGAATGCCGCCCCCTCGTCGCGGAATCGGAAGTGCTCGTGGATCAGCGTGGTCCCGAGCTCGTCGGTCTCGACCGGGCCGTTCACGCTCTCGACGGTCGCCATCTCGCTCCTCCCCGATCGGTTGACAGCGCCCGGGACCCTACCGTTGCCGTGCGTCTCGCCCACTACGATCAGGTTGGACCGCAAACGAGGTGGGGGCCACGGGATGGGACCAGAGGGCGAAGAACGGCGTCAGGAAGACCGCCGGCGGGGCGATCGGCGCCGGGGCGACCGGCGTGCCGACGCGCAACTCGACCAGGTGCGCGAGACCCGAAACGCATGGGCGGCGCTGGACGCGGACCGGGCGGCCAGGCGGTCCAGCCGACGCCGGTTCCGGCTTCGTAAGCCGAGGCCAGGCTAGGCGTACGTCAGGCTGTCTGGCTTCGTGCGCCGCGCGCGTCGATCAACGCGCCGAGCACGATGCCGACGATCATCACGACGATGGCGACGACCAGCTTCAGGAGGCTCTCCCCGTCGACGCCGTCCCGGAGGAACGCCCCGAGCGCGAGCACGAGGGGAAACACGAGCGGCGCGAACTTCCACAATCCCACGGCCGCGTAGCCGAAGCCGAGGCCGGCCAGGAAGAAGAGGACGTACGACATGCTCGCCATCTTCCCAGGTCGAGAGGCGGCCAGTCGCCATTAGAGCTTGAGCGGGGCAGCCAGGACTCGAACCTGGGACCTCCGGTTTTGGAGACCGGTGCTTCCACCAACTGAGCTACTGCCCCAACCTGGCCCGATTCTAGGCGAGCCCTAGAATCGCTGGACCGCCGCGCGGGCGTGGTGCAACTGGTCGACACGCCGGCTTTAGGTGCCGGTGCTCGAGAGAGCATGGGGGTTCGAATCCCTCCGCCCGCATCGCGAAGGAAGACCGTCGCATCCGGCCGCCGGGCACGGGTACACTGCCGCGCACCGATGGCCGAGACGGAGATCCTCCATCCCAATCGGGACAAGGCGGAGTCCAAGGCCACCAAGGCCGCCGTCATCCTGCTCCTGCTCACGAGCGCCGCTCTGATCGCGATCGTCACGGCTGGAGGCTGGTCGGAGCTCCAGGGCGCGCAGGTGGTGTCGATCGCCTACGTGCTGATCTACATCCTGCTGGCGTTCTACGTCGCCCGCTGGAACCGGGGCACGCTGCCGGTCGCGGCCGGGTTGGCGATCCTGTTCGCGGTGGTCGCCGCGGTGGCCGGGCCCGCCTGGTTCGACCGCGACAAGGCGGGCTTCAAGGACCCGGCGCTCGATCCGGCGATCCTCGGCTTGTTGACGCTGATCATCGTCCCGGTGCAGGCGCTGCTGATCGCGTTCGCGATGCGCGGCTTCCAGCAGCAGTGGAACGTCGAGATCGAGGTGACGAGCGACGAGGCCGACCGCTACCGGCGCGGCGATATGTCGGACGACGACCTCCACGCGGCGCAGACGCTGTAGGCGCGCCCGCGCCGCGACCTAGAATCGAACCGCTGCGGCGGTGCCCAAACTGGCAAAGGGGGCGGCCTCAAAAGCCGCTGCGCGCAAGCGCTTGTGGGTTCGAGTCCCACCCGCCGCACTGGCGCCCGGCTACGAGGAGCGGTGCGCCGTCCGCCCCTCGGCGAGCGCGAGGTAGCCGCCGAGGCTGATTCCGGCCGCCGCGACCAGGCCGAGCAGCAGGCCGATCCGGCGGCCCACGTCGGCCTGCCCGATCCCCAGCTCGATCGTCGGCGCCGGCGGGTCGACGAGGCGGTAGAGGATCAGGACGACCGCCAGGAGCCCGGCCGCGGTCACCACGAGCTGGACGACCGGGTCGTCCGGCACCGCTCCCATGGCATGGGCGACGGCCACGCTCAGGGCCAGCAGGACCACAAGCAGGAGCAGCACGTCGATCAGCCCGAGCGACTGCCAGGCGTTGTGGGTCTCCTGGGTCACGTCGAAGGGCTTCACGCCGGGCACCTCGACCGGCGCGTTCTCCGAGAACCACGGAAGGAACATGACCACCAGCAGCACGAGTCCGCTGCCGGCTGCGATCGCCTCTCCCCTTCTAAGGCGCCCCAGATCCATGGGCAACGGCACTCTATCCTGCGCCGCGCGTGGCCGAACTGGGCGAGGAACTGCGCGGGGAGATCGACGAGCTCGTCGCCTTCGAGCAGCGCGCCCCCGGAACCGACGCCGAGCGCAGGGCCGCCGTCCACCTCGCGGAGCGGCTGCGCGACGACGGCCGCAAGGCTGAGCTGGAGAGCTGCGACACCTGGCCGGGCTGGCCGCTCGCACAGGCGGCGCACGCGGTGATCGCGGTGGTGGGCAGCGTGATCTCGGTCTCGGCGCCCGTTCCCGGCTCGGCGCTGGTGCTGGTCGCCGCGCTGCTGACCTTCCTCGACGGGACCGGGATCGCCGTGGCCACGCGGCGGCTGCTCGGCCGGCGGGCCACCCAGAACGTGCTGTCCGCAGAGGACGGAGGCAAGGCCGGCACCCTCGTGCTCGTGGCCCACTACGACGCCGGCTCGCAGGGGGCGCTCTTCGGCCGCCGGCTCGAGGAGCGGCGGGCGGCGATCGGCCGCGTGCTCAAGCGCCCGATCGGCCGGCTCGAGCCGTTCTTCTGGGCCGAGCTGTTCGTGCTCGTCTGCTGCCTCCTGCGGCTGCCGGGGCTCGAGGGCCGGATCCTCACAGCGCTCCAGTTCGTGCCGACCGTGGGCCTGATCGTGGCCGTCCCGCTCCTCGTCGACATCGCCCTCTCCCCCACGTCGCCCGGCGCCAAGGACAACGCATCGGGCGTGGCGCTGGCGCTCGAGCTGGCGCGGCGCCACGGCGAGCGGCTCGAGCACTTCGACCTCTGGCTGCTCCTGACCGGCTCCCAGGAGGCCCTGTCCGACGGCATGCGCGGCTTCCTCCGGCGCCACAAGCAGGAGCTCGACAAGCAGGGAACGGTCTTCGTGAACGTCGACGAGGTCGGCGCGGGCAGCGTTCGCTACACGAGGCGCGAGGGCGCCATCCTCGCAGTCCGCTCACACGTCCAGCTCGTGGATATCTGCGAGGACGTGGCCGAGGACGACGAGGACGCGGGCGCCAAGCCGCTCGTGAACCGCACGCAGAGCGACGGCGGAGCCGTCCGGGCGCGCGGCTATCCCGCCATCACGATCACCTGCCGCAACGTGCTCGACTACGTCCCCGACCACCACCAGGCGAGCGACACCCCCGGCCGGGTCGAGGTCAGGGCCATGGAACGGGCGCTCGGCTTCTGCGACGAGCTGCTCGAGCGGGTCGACGGCCAGCTCGGCCCCGAGATCGAGCGCGCCGGGAAGGCCGCGCTCAGCGAGTCGGGCTGACGAGCCGGCCCGCGAGCTCGGAGAAGAAGTCGAGCGATGCGGGGTTGGCGAGCGAATCGCGGCTGGCAGCACGCTCGGGGTCGGCGCCCATGAGGATCTTCTTGACCGGCACCTCGAGCTTCTTGCCGCTGAGCGTCCGCGGCACCTCCTCGATCTGGATCAGCTCGTCCGGCACATGGCGGGGCGAGCAGTGCTCGCGGATGCGCCGGGCGATTTGCGAGCGGAGGTCGTCGTCCAACCGGGCGCCCTCTGCGAGCACGACGAACAGCGGCATCCAGGCGCCGCCGTCGGCGCGCTGGATGTCCAGCACCAGGCTGTCGAGCACCTCGGGCACGCCCTCAACCGCGCTGTAGATCTCACTCGTTCCCATGCGGATCCCCTGGCGGTTGATCGTCGAATCCGAGCGGCCGTAGATCACGGCACCGCCGCGCGGGGTGATCTTGATCCAGTCGCCGTGCCGCCAGATCCCGGGGTACATGTCGAAGTAGCTCGAGCGGTAGCGCTCGCCGTCGTCGTCGCCCCAGAAGAAGAGCGGCATCGAGGGCATCGGCTTGGTGATGACGAGCTCGCCGACCTCGTCCTCGAGCGCATGCCCCTCCTCGTCCCAGGCCTCGACGCCGGCGCCGAGACAGCGCGCCTGGAGCTCGCCGGCGTAGACCGGCAGGAGCGGCGTGCCGCCGACGAAGGCCGTGCAGAGATCGGTGCCGCCGCTCGTGGAGAACAGCCAGACGTCCGGGCTCACGTGCTCGTAGACCCACTCGAAGCCCTCGACCGGCAGCGGCGAGCCGGTCGAGCCGACGCTGCGCAGCGCGGGCAGCTCCGGCGGCTCTACTCCGGCCTTCATGCAGGCCGCGATGAAGCCCGCGCTCGTGCCGAAGCAGGTCACGCCCGCGTCGGCCGCGAAGCCCCACAGCTTCTCGGGATCGGCCTGGCCGTCGTAGAGGACGATCGTCGACCCGGCGAGCAGCCCGCCGATGAGGAAGTTCCACATCATCCAGCCGGTTGTGGTGAACCAGAAGAGGCGGTCGTCGGGCGACAGGTCGAGGTGCAGCCGCGACTTCTTGAGCTGCTCGAGCAAGATCCCGCCGTGGCCCTGGACGATGGCCTTGGGCAGGCCAGTGGTACCCGACGAGTAGAGGACCCAGAGCGGGTGGTCGAACGGGACCTGCTCGAACTCCAGCTCCGTATCGGTCTCCGGGAAGACGTCGTCCCAGTTGCCCTGGTCGCCCAGGTAGGGCAGCACCACCGTGTGCTCGAGCGAGGGGATCGAGCGCTCGAGCTCGGCCACCCTCTCGCGCCGGTCGAAGTCCTTGCCGCCGTAGCGGTAGCCGTCGATCGCGAGCAGCACCTTGGGCTCGATCTGGCTGAAGCGGTCGATCACGGTCGGGGCGCCGAACTCGGGCGCTGCGCTCGACCAGATCGCGCCGATCGACGCGCACGCCAGCAGGGCGGCCACCGTCTCCGGGATGTTCGGCATGTAGGCGACCACGCGGTCGCCTCGCTCCACGCCCAGCCGGCGCAGGCCGGCGGCGATCCTGGCGGTCTGCTCGCGCAGCTCGGTGCAGCTCCACTCGGACAGCTCGCGCAGCTCGGAGGCGTGGACGATCGCCGGGCGGTCGCCCGCCGCCATGCGGAAGATGTGCTCGGCGTAGTTGAGCTCGGCGCCCGGGAACCACTCCGCGCCCGGCATCTCGCGACTGCCGAGCACGCGCTCGTACGGCTTGGAGGCCTCGACGTCGCAGTAGCGCCAGAGCGACTCCCAGAAGCCCTCGATGTCATCGACCGACCAGCGCCAGAGGTCGTCGTAGGTCTCGAAACCCCGGTCGAGCGAGCGCATGTAGTCGGTCATCCGGGCGCGCTCCACGGCCTCGGGCGACGGCTCCCACAGCATCTTCCCTTCGGGCATCGCCGCGAGATTCTATGGTCAGGCGCCGGTGCTCCAGCACGCCTCCCTAGAGACCCGGCGCTCCGACGGCGAGGCCGCGGCCGCCTTCTGGCGGCTCCTGGGCTTCCGCGACGTCGAGCCCCCGGAGACCCTGCGCGACCGGGCTGCCTGGCTCCAGCGCGGCCCCACGCAGATCCACCTGCTCTGGACCCAGGAGCCCGTCGCGCCGCCCGAGGGCCACGTGGCGGTCGTCGTCGACGACTACGACGCCACGTTGGCTGCGCTGCGCGAGGCCGGCCACGAGGTGGAGGAGCGCCGGCGCCACTGGGGCGCCCCGCGCGCCTACGCCCGCGCCCCGGGCGGGCACCGCGTGGAGCTGATGTCGGCGCCCCCGCCTAGACGGGAGTAACGCCGTTGCGCTTCGCCGGCCAGCTGCGGTCCTTGGCCGCGTAGGCCGTGAAGCGCTTGATCAGCTCCGAGCGCAGGTCCTCCGGCTGGATCACCGCGTCGATCACGAGCTCGGAGGCCAGGTGGAGGATGTCGATCTCCTCCTGGTACTCGGTCCGCAGCTCCTCGGTGCGCCTGGCGCGCTCGTCGGGATCCTCGATCGCCTGGAGCTGGTTGTAGAAGACCGCGTTGATCGCCGCCTGCGGCCCCATCACGGCGATCTTGGCCCCGGGCAGCGCGATGCAGGCGTCGGGCTCGTAGGCCGGGCCGGCCATGGCGTACAGGCCCGCCCCGTATGCCTTGCGAATAATCACCGACAGCTTCGGCACGGTCGCTTCGGATACCGCCGAGATCATCTTGGCTCCCGCGCGGATGATCCCCTGCCGCTCCACCGCCGTTCCGATCATGAAGCCGGGCACGTCGGCCAGGAAGAGCAGCGGGATGTTGAACGCGTTGCAGGTCCAGATGAACCGGGCGGCCTTGTCCGAGGAGTCGACGAAGAGGACGCCGCCGCGCTGCTTGGGCTGGTTGGCCACCATCCCCAGCGCGCGGCCGTCGATCCGCGCGTAGCCCACGATCAGCTCCTTCGCCCAGCGCTTGTGGACTTCGAGGAAGGACTCCGCGTCGACGAGCGCATCGATCAGCTCGTGCATGTCGAAGGGCTTGTTCTCGTCCTCCGGCACCAGCTCGCGGATCGAGGCGTCGCTGCCGGGCGCCTGCGGCGGGGCCGCGGGCGGCTCCTCCTCCCAGTGCTGGGGGAAGAACGACAGGTATCGCTTGGCGAGGTCGATTCCCTCCTCGTCCGACTTCACGAGGAAGTGCCCCACGCCGGAAACGCCGGTGTGCATCCGCGCGCCGCCCATCTCCTCCAGCGAGACCTTCTCGCCGATCACCATCTCGGCCATGCGGGGCGAGCCGAGGTACATCGAGGCGTTTCCGTCGCGCATGATCACGACGTCGCAGAAGGCCGGGATGTAGGCGCCGCCGGCGGCCGACGGCCCGAACAGCACGCACACCTGCGGCACGACCCCGGAGAGCTTGACCTCGGTGTAGAAGATCCGCCCGGCGTGGCGGCGGCCGGGGAACATCTGCACCTGCTCGGTGATCCGGGCGCCCGCCGAGTCGACGAGGTAGATCATCGGCGTGCGGTGCTCGAGCGCCTGCTCCTGGAGGCGGATGATCTTCTCGACCGTCTTCGGCCCCCAGGAGCCCGCCTTGACGGTGGGGTCGTTGGCCATCAGGCAGACCGGGCGCCCGGCGATCGTGGCCATGCCGGTCACCACGCCGTCCGCCCCGAAGCCCTCCTGCTCCCAGTTGGCGAGCAGGGCGTCCTCGGTGAACGAGTCGGGGTCCACGAGCCGGCCCACGCGTTCCCTCACGGGCAGCTTCCCCTGCTCCTCGGACTTCGTGTGATGGCGCGCGGGACCGCCCGCGCGAGCCTGTTCCAGGGCCTGTCTCAGATCCGGCACTGAATGAATTATCGCCGTTGGCCGATACAGACCCCAATGTCCTGGGCGGTCAGCCTCGTTGCGCAGGCGCGATCGCGTCACCCGAAGGGGATGACGCCGCGCGAGCGTGCCGTGATGCGCGTCTCCGCGGTCTGCTTCTCGGCGGTGGCCCTGGCGATAGCGCTCTGGCTCCCGTCGCAGCGCTCTCCGGAGGTTCTGCTCTCAGCCGGCCTGATCGTGGGCTACGCGATCGCCTCGCGCGTGCGCTTCGAGGTCGGGAGCAACTACATGGTTCCGGAGGAGCTGCTGCTCGTGCCGATGCTCCTCCTCGCCCCGCTGCCGAGCGTGCCGGCGATGGTGGCGGCGGCGTCGCTCCTGTCGATGGTGCCCGACTTCCTCGACCGCAGCTGGCACCGCGAGCGCTGGATCGCCTGCCTCGCCGACTCGTGGTTCGTCGTCGGCCCGGTCCTCGTGCTGGCCGCGCTGGCGCCGGGCGCGCCCGACGTCGAGCACGTCGCGGTTTACGTCCTCGCCTTCATGGCCCAGCTCGTGGGCGACTTCGCCTGGTCGTCGGTGCGCGACTGGCTCGCCGACGGGCTCTCGCCGCGCGACACCTGGGACGCGGTGCTGGCCTGTGCCCGCTTCGACGCCCTGCTCGCCCCGCTCGGCTTCCTCGTGAGCCTGCCGGCTGTCTCGCACCCGCTGCTCCTGATCGGGATCGCGCCCCTGGTTGTGCTGCTCGAGATCCTGTCGCGCGATCGCCGCGAGCGGTTCGCGGCCTCGATCGAGCTGCAGCGGGCCTACCGCGGGACGGTGATGCTGCTGTCCGACGTCGTCGAGCACGACGACTCGTACACGGCCGACCACAGCCGCTCGGTGGTCGACCTCGCCCACGCGGTGGCCGACGAGCTGCGGGTCGACGCGCGCGAGCGGGAGGAGCTCGAGTTCGCCGCCCTGCTGCACGACGTCGGCAAGATCGCCATTCCCAAGGAGATCCTGAACAAGCCCGCTCGCCTCGACGACGACGAGTTCGCGCTCGTGAAGACGCACACGCTCGAGGGGCACAACATGCTGAGCCGCGTGGGCGGGCTGCTCGCCCGTGTCGGCCAGATCGTCCGCTCCTGCCACGAGCGCTGGGACGGCAAGGGCTACCCGGACGGCCTGGCCGGCGAGCAGATCCCGCTGGCGGCCCGGATCGTCTTCTGCTGCGACGCCTACAACGCCATGACCACTAACCGCCCCTACCGGGCGGCGATGAGCCGCGAGGCCGCGATCGAGGAGCTCGAGGCCAACTCGGGCACCCAGTTCGATCCGCGCATCGTGGAGGCCGTCTCCCGCGTCGTCGAGCCCCAGGAGTCGACGACCGCGGACGAGGTCCGGGCTCTGCTCGCAGGCAGCGCGCTATCCACGCCCGAATATTCGGGCTAAAGGTTCCCGCCCCGCTGCCGATAAGGGGAAGGCAAGAGAGCGATCATGGGCAAACCCGTCGCGAGGCGGGGACGCAAAGCTAGAGGTCTCCATGGAAGGAGATAGCTCGGTTGCCGCTCCTAGTCACCGGCCTTAATGGGCTGGAACCGACACGGAGGTCGGCCGCATGGTCAAGGAAGACACCAACCCCGCTCGGCGCCCGAGGCGTGCCGGGCTACTCGCCGTTCTGGCCGGTCTCGCCGTGTTGGCGCTCGCTCCGGCCGCGCAGGCAAGCTGCAACGACAAGCTCGTTCAGCCGTTCAAGCGCTACGGCGACAGCAACTACTACGCGCTCGCCCCGGGGGGCACGATGGAGAGCCCTACCGGCTGGAAGCTGACCGGTAACGCCTCGTTCGTGTCCGGGAACGAGCCCGCGTACGTGAACAGCACGAAGGACTCGCGCTCGCTCAAGCTCGCCAAGGGCAGTTCGGCGACGAGCGACTTCATGTGCGTCGACACCTCGTACACCACGTTGCGGTTCTTCGGGCGCGATATCCCGGCCCTGGCGACGTCGGTGCTCAAGCTCGAGGTTCTCTACAAGGACCCGGCAACCGGTACGGTCAAGGCGCTCCAGACCAACTTCGGAAGCTCGCTGCTCCCGACCTGGGGACTTACGAGCCAGATCGCGCTCGCCGCGGGCAAGATCCCGCTCTACCCGGACGGGACCGGCCGGGTGGCGTTCAGGCTGAGCACGGTGTCGACGCTTCTGGGCTACTGGCAGGTCGACGACCTGTACGTGGACCCGAGGCGGCGCTAGGCGCTGAGCCCCGGGTTCTCGACGGGCTCGTCGCCGGAGTAGTCGTAGAAGCCCATCCCGGTCTTGCGGCCGTACCAGCCGGCCGCGAGCATCTTGCGCAGCGTGGGCGGCTTGGCGAAGCGGCGTTCCCGGAACTCGTCGAACATCACCTCGCAGATCGAGCCCATGGTGTCGAGGCCGACGAAGTCGGCGAGCGTCAGGGGACCCATCGGGTGCCCCGCGCCCGCCTTCATGGCCTCGTCGATCTCGGCTATCGAGCCCACCTGCTCCTCGAACGCGCGCATCGCGTCGAGCATGTAGGGCACGAGCAGCCGGTTGACGATGAAGCCGGCCTTGTCCCTCGTCGGGATGCCCAGCTTGCCGATGCTCTCGGTGAACGACCTGCCGGCCTCGAAGGCCTCGTCGGAGGTCGTCACCCCGCGCACGACCTCGACCAGCTTCATCACCTGGGCGGGGTTGAAGAAGTGGAGGCCGAGGAAGCGGTCGGGCCGGCTGGTGGCGGCGGCCTGGTCGATCACGGGCAGCGAGGAGGTGTTCGTGCAAAAAAGGGCCCCGTCCCCGATTACGTCATCCACTTCCTTCCACATCTCGAGCTTGAGGCCCAGGTCCTCCGTGATCGCCTCGATCACCAGATCGCTCCCGGACAGGTCGCCGTAGTCCAGCGTCCCTTGGATGCGGCCGCGCACGGCGTCGGCGTCCGCCTGCTCGGCCTTGCCCTTCTCGACCGCGCGGGCGAGCTGCTTCTCGATCTTTCCGAGCCCGGCGTCGAGTTTCTCCTGGCTGACCTCGCGGACCACGACGTCGTAGCCCGCCTGCGCCGCCACCTGGGCGATTCCGTGGCCCATCAGGCCGCAGCCGAGGACGCCCACCTTCTTGATCTCCACTAGCCTGCCTCCAGTTTTCAGTCGTCGAGCGCCGGGAGCCTATATGTCGCTGATCGGAGTCGAAGATCGTGGCGAGGTCCGCCACATCGTGCTGCAGCGGGCCGAGAAGCGGAACGCCTTCAACGGGGACCTGATCCAGGCCCTGGGCGCCGCGGTGGAGGAGGCGTCGGCGGACGACGACGTACGCGTGGTGGTCCTGCGCGGCGACGGGCCGATGTTCTCCTCCGGCATGGACCTGAACGACCTGCGCAACCTGTCGGAGAACCCGGTCGGCCTGCGCCGCTTCCGGCGGCCGATCCTGCAGATCTGGAACCTGCTCGAGGAGATGCCCAAGGCGACGATCTGCCAGATCCACGGCGCCGCGCTCGGTGGCGCGTTCGAGCTGGCCACGGCCTGCGACTTCCGCACGATGGCCGAGGACGCGGTGGCCGGCATCCTGGAGGTGCGGGTCGGTCTCCTCCCCGACGTCGGCGGCTGCTCGCGGCTACCGGCCATCGTCGGGCTCGGCAACGCCAAGGAGCTGATCATGACCGGCAAGATCGTCGACGGGCGCGAGGCGCACCGGATCGGCTTCGCCAACCGGATCGCTCCTCCGGAGGAGCTGGACTCGGCCACGGAGGCGTTCGCCAACGAGCTGCTGGGCTGCGCGCCGATGGCGGTCGGCCTGGCCAAGCGGATCCTCGACGCTGCGGCCAAGCCCGCCCTCTCCCTGACCCTCGAGCAGGAGGTCGCGGCGCAGGAGACGCTCGCCGCAACCGACGACTTCGCAGAGGGCACGCGCGCCTTCTTCGAGAAGCGCGATCCGGAGTTCGCCGGGCGCTGAGCCACGGTGGAGCTGGTCCTCTCTTTCGAGCACCTGGGGCTCGGAGGCACCGAGAGCTACCTGCTCACCACCGCCGAGCAGCTCGAGCGGCTAGGTCACTCGGTGACCGTTTACGCGCCCCAGCCGGGGCCCATGGCCGAGGTCGCCGAGCGTCGCGGCGTGCGCGTGGCGGTCGGCGCGGATGCACTACCCGATCGTTGCGACCTCGCCTACCCGCAGGACGGCGCGACGGCCTACGACCTGGCGGGCCGATATCCGGAGGCCCCGCAGGCATTCCGGCTCGCAAGCGAGCTCTCCGACCTCCAGCTCCCACCGGAGCTTCCGGGCGTGGTGGAAGCGGTCGTGGTGCTCGCCGAGCGCTTCGCCCGGCGCGCCCGGGCGCTCGCGCTTCACGCGCGGCTAGTGCGCCTGCGCCAGCCGATCGACACCGAGCGCTTCGCCCCTCTCGACAGCCTGCGCCCGCGGCCGCGGCGCGCCGTGCTGCTCGGCAACTGGCTCCGCGGCGCCCGGCGCGAGCTGCTCGTCCGAACGTGGACCGAGGCCGGGATCGAGTGCCGGCAGGTGGGCCTCGACGGCGGCTGGGACCCGGCGCCGGAGCGAGCCATCGCCGACGCGGACATCGTCGTAGGCAAGGGCCGCGCCGCGCTGGAGGGGATGGCGTGCGGCAAGGCGGTCTACCTGTTCGACTTCATCGGCGGCGACGGCTGGGTCACGCCCGAGCACTACGAGGCGATGGAGGCGGACGCGTTCGGCGGAGCCGCGCTCGGCCGCGACGTGAGCGCCGAGTCGCTGCGGGCGGACCTCGAGCGCTACGACCCGCAGATGGGAGTGGCGAACAGGGATCTCACAACCCGTAACCACAGTGCTCGCCACCACGCCCAGCACCTCGTCGACGTGTTCAGGGAGCTCGCGCCCCGCGAGCATCCGCCCGACGAGGCCGCGGAGCTGGCGCGGCTCGTGCGGGTCCAATGGGCCACAGACGACCGCGTGCTCGGCCTCAACGCCGAGAACCAGCGGCTGCTGCAGCGGCTGCGCGAGACCGAGAACGAGCTCGACGTGCTCCGCTCGAGCCGGCGCTATCGGCTCGCGGCGGCGCTCGGCGAACTGGCCGACCGCGTCCGGCGCCGATGACCGAGCTAACGCCCTCCGACCTCGCGCCCGGCCTGATGCTGGGTCCCGGTGTGGAGCTCGGGGACGACCTCGACCTGGGCGCCCACGTGGTGATCCACGCCGGAGTCAGGATCGGCGACGGCTGCACGCTCCAGGACGGTGCAATCGTGGGCAAGTCCCCGCGCCTCGGCCCGCGCTCGACCACGGGCGGCCCGATCCCGGTCACCACCATCGAGCCCGGCGCATCGGTCGGTTGCCACGGCGTCGTCACGGCCGGGACCACCGTGCGCGAGGGCGCGATCGTTGGCGATCACTCCTTCGTGCGCGAGCGCGCGGACATCGGCCCGGAATCGGTCGTCGGCGCCGGCGCGGCAATAGGACCGGGCGTGGTCGTGGGCAGGCGGGTGCGCCTGTGGACGCACGTGGTGCTCGCCCCGGGCACCGTGATCGAGGACGAGGCCGACATGTCGATCGGGGCCTCGACCACCTCGCGGCGCTGGGAGCCCGGCGGCAAGTCCGCCGGGGTCCGCGTCGGACGGCGCGCGAAGGTCGGCGTCTACGCCGTTCTACTCGCCGGCGTCGAGGTGGGCGACGACGCCGTGGTGGGCGCGAACTCGCTCGTCAACAAGGACGTCGCCCCGGGGTCCGTTGTGGGTGGGACCCCGGCGCGCGTCCTTGAAAATGAACGGACCCGGATGCCGTAATCCGGGCCCGTTACTGCAATCGGAGCGGGTCGGGGGAACCCAGGACTGCCGAACCGGCTCCGATGTCTCTCAAATCGAGAACTACCCGAAACGGGGGAACCAAACCCCAGATTCGGCATTTGTTGGAGCCCCTAGTGCCAGTCCACCGGGCCGGCGGTGAGGACGTGGCTCCCGAGCGGCCGTCCGAGCACTTTCTGAGCCTCCCGCGCGCAGGCCACCAGGCGCTCCAGATCGATGCCGGTCTCGTAGCCCATCTCGTGCAGCATCGAGACGAGATCCTCGCTCGCGATGTTCCCGGTCGCGCCCTTCGGCACCGGGCAGCCGCCCAGCTCGCCGAACGACGACTCGAACGAGCGGACGCCCGACTCGAGGGCGGCCAGCACGTTCGCGAGCCCCTGTCCACGCGTGTTGTGGAAGTGCGCCGTCAGCTCGGCGTCCAGCCCGGCGCGCTCGAAGAACTCCCGCACCTGGCGCGGGTTGGCCATACCGGTGGTGTCGCCGAAGGCGATCTCCTCACAGCCCGCGTCCACGAGCCGGCGGGCGATCGCCAGCACCCGCTCCTCCGGCACCTCGCCCTCGTAGGGGCAGCCGAAGGAGACCGAGATCACGCCCTCACAGCGCAGGCCCTCCGTGCGCGCGCGGCCGACCACCGTCTCCAGCCCGCTCAGCGACTCCTCTATCGAGCGGTTGACGTTCTTCCGGTTGTGCGTCTCGCTGGCGGAGAGGAAGACGTTGATCTCCTGGAAGCGGTCGCGGAGCGGCAGGGCGTTGTCGAGCCCCTTTTCGTTCGGAATCAGCACCGAGACCGACACCTCGTCCGGGATCCGCGCTCGCCGCAGGACCTCGGCACCGTCGGCGAGCTGCGGGATCACGTCGGCGCGCACGAAGCTCGTCACCTCGAGCCGCCTGAGGCCGGTGGCGGCGAGCATCTCGACGAGCCGGACCTTGTCGTCGGTCGCGAGCACCTCGGGCTCGTTCTGGAAGCCGTCCCTGGGGCCTACCTCGCGGATGTTCACCGGCTCTGTCACGGGTGCTCCGTGAGAGAGAGGATATTTCCGTCCGGATCCTTGAACCACGCGACGCGGGCGCCGCTCGGCGAGGTCCAGATGCCGCTCTCGCCGGCGAAGTCGTAGCGCTCGAGGGTGATCCCCAGCCGCTCCACCTCGGCCTCGATGTCGTCCACCATCCAGCCGAGCGCAGTGCGCTGGGGCGGATCCACCTGGTCGACCTTCTGGATCCGCAGCGAGGTGCCGCCGGAATCGAACACGAGGGCGAACTCGTCGTCGGAGACGAAGCGCAGTCCCAGCGTGTTCTCGTAGAACTCGCGCGCGTGCTCGGGCCGCGCGGTCGCCAGGAAGGCGACCAGCCTCAAATCATCGCCAGGCCGCCCGAGACGCCCACGGCCTGGCCGGTGATATAGGAGGCGTCGTCGGAGGCGAGGAAGGCGATCGTGGCGGCGATCTCGTCGGGCTGTCCGAGCCGGCGGAGCGCGGTCGAGCCGATCATCGTCTGGACGATCTTCTCCCCCAGCTCGCCGAGCTGCTCCGGAGCGGCCATCAGCAGCGGCGTCTCGATCGGTCCCGGCGCCACGGCGTTGCAGGTGATCCCGTAGCGCGCGCTCTCGCGAGCGATCGCCTTGGTGAAGCCGATCACGCCGCCCTTGGCCGCCGAGTAGGCGCCCGAGCCGTGCGAGCCCACCCGCCCGGCCTCCGAGGCGACGTTGACGATCCTGCCGCGGCGGCGCTCCTGCATCCCCGGGAGCACGGCGTGCGTCACCGCGAGCACGCCGCGCAGGTTCACCGCGAGCACGCGATCCCAGAGCGCCTCGTCGGTCTGGGTGAAGAAACCGAACTCGTCGTAGCCGGCGTTGTTCACGAGGACGTCGACCTCGCCCACCTGCTCCACCGCCTTGCCGATCGACTCGGTCGAGCGCACGTCGAGCTCGTAGGCCTCGCCGTCGACCTCACCCGCGATCTCGCTCGCGCCCTCGAGGTTCAGGTCGGTGACCGCGACCTTCGCGCCCTCGGCAGCGAGCCGGCGGCAGGTGGCGGCGCCGATGCCGCTGGCCCCGCCGGTGACGAGGGCGGTTCGCCCTTCGAGCCTCATGGAGGCGGGAGGCTATAGGTACGGCCTAGCCGGACCGGTCTCGACCGCCGTGACGGCGGTCGTTGTCGTCAAAGGTGCGGGCGGGACGCCCGCACGGGGTAATCTCGCGCGCCGTGGACCGAGTCCCGATCATCGGCGGCACCGGCGCGCTGGGCGCCGGCCTGGCGCTCAGGCTCGCTCGCGAGGGGACGCCTGTGGTGATCGGCTCGCGCGATGCGGGACGGGCCGAGGAGGCCGCGGGCAAGGTCCGGGAGCGCGTGCCCGACGCGGACGTCAGCGGGCTCGAGAACGCCGAGGCGGCCAAGGCGGGCCCCGTGGTCTTCCTCTGCGTTCCCTTTCGGGTGCAGTCGGAGAACCTCACCAACCTGAAGGAGGCGCTCGCCGAGGGCCAGATCCTCGTGGACGCGACCGTTCCGCTCGCGGCCGCGGTCTCCGGGAAGGCGACCCGGCTGCTCGGCGTGCCCCAGGGCTCGGCCGCCCAGCAGGCCCAGGAGATGGTCCCCGACGGCGTGAAGGTCGTGAGCACGCTCCACACGGTCAGCGCGCCCGTGCTCGGCGAGCTCGACCGCGAGCTCGACGAGGACGTGCTCGTGGCCGGAGACTCCAAGGACGCCAAGCGCCGGGTGGCC
>DASXBA010000114.1:0-57184 GCA_036406475.1 Thermoleophilaceae bacterium
CGTCCTGGTAGTCGCCGCTGATGATCACGATCGAGGTGTTGTCGAGGCCGTTCACCACGGCGGCAAGCTGGTCGATCGCGGGCTTGCTCGACGACAGGGAGAGCTCCTTCTTGACCTCGAGCGTCTGGCGGTCGAGCACCAGGACGGAGAGCGGCAGGACGTCGCTCTGGGCGTAGACGTGGCGCTTGCCGTTGAGCGTCAGGGCGATCCCGTCGTCCGCCCGCGTGTCGAGTGCCGCGCCGACCGGAGGCACGTCGGGGCGGACGGTGAGGCGGACGACATCGCTGGTCGAGCGGAGACGCCGTCCGTGGCGCTCGCTCACGGTCAGCCGCACGCGCCAGGTGCCGTTCCTGTCGGGCTTGAGCGACGGCCGCGCGGAGTGAGGACGGTGCAGCTTGGCCTTGGCGCCCGTGGGCCGAGTGACGATCTTCCAGCGGTAGCGCAGCTTGCGCTTGCGGCTGGACGCGCGTGAGGAACGGCCGTTGAGACGCAGCGACCGGCCGCGGTGGCCGCTTCGGTTCTTGCCTGCGCCGACCAGCGGATGCGTGCGCGGCACGGTGATGGTGCTGACCTCGCGGTCCCAGCGACCTCCGTCGCTGAAGCTCGTCACGACCAGGCGGTTGCGGCCGAAGTGGAGGCCGTCGCTGGCGGAAAGGGTCGCGCGGCGCAGCCCGCGGTGGAGCCCGAACAGGCGGTGGACCGCGTGGCCGTTCAGGCGGGCGCGGAACGCCGTGGCCGGCTTGGTTCGCGCGCTGGTCCGGAGAGCGGAGAGCGAGCGGCGCCGGTTCGGCCCCGGAACGGTGAGCTGGGAGCGGGCGCGGCGGGCGAACACGAAGCGGGCGGCATCCACGTAGTGCTTCGTGCCGACCACGAGGTAGTTGACGCCGTAGCGGAGCTTCGACCCATGCTTCAGGCGAGCGACCCACGTGTTACGGCGGCCGCGCTTGAAGGAGCGGGTGATGGACTTGCGATTGAGCTTGACCGCCGGGCGCTTGCGGCCGCGGACCACGATGCGCAGCTTCGGGCCGGCGGAGAGGCCGTCGGGAGCGGGGCGGACGATCAGGTCGCGGGCCTTCTTGGTCGCGGCCTGGGCCGGCAGTGCTGCAGCGGCGGCGCAGACGCAGAGGGCGAGTGCCACCGCAGCGCACGCGTGCGAGCGATTCGACACGAGTGCTCACCCGGTCGGCGCCCGCTGCGGGAACTTGAGCGCTGCGCCGACTCGCCGGAGGTTCGGGGACGAAACCTGTTCGCCCGATGTGGTTCGATGCACACCACAGATGGCCACCGAGACCAAGCCACGCCCGCGGATCGGCGGCCCTCGCCACGAGGGCGAGGAGATCTGCCACATCGTGACGGACGAGGATCCGGACACGGCGCTCTGCGGCAAGGACGTGACCGGCTGGCCCTGGAATCCGCCCTGGCCGCTGTGCGTGGTCTGCGCGGACCTCGCCGGTCTCGACTAGAGCCCGGTCGCCTCGATCAGCCCCGGCGGGTTCCACTTGAACGGGCCCGTGGGGAACGCGAGCCGCAGGAAGCGGTGCGGTGGCTCGGCCTCGAGGTGCGCAACGACCGGAGGCATCAGCGAGTCGACCAGGCTGTCGAGCGCCTTGTCGACCTGCTCGAGGCTGGGCCGCAGCCGCAGCCGCCAGGCCTCGAGCTCGCCCGCCGGCAGCGACAGCTTCTCCTTCTTCTCGACGCGAGAGTCGACCTGCCAATAGATCCCGCTCACGACCCAGGCGGAGAACGAGCGGCGGGCGCCCTTCTCGAGCTCGAGTCCGCGTAGCGCCAGCGCCGCGCCGAGCAGCGGCGTGACGTCCCGTGGGAAGGACTCGAGCTCACCGCCCCAGTGGACGACCTTGGGTCCGCGGAAGCGCACCTCCTCGCTCGCGACCGGCGGGCCCTCGCCGTCCAGCGTCTGCATCTCGTGGGTCTCAGCGTGGATGGTCCCGGAGCGGCGCCTGAAGACGGTCTCAGAACGGAACCCGGCACGGCCGGCGATCAGCGCGGTAACCGTCTGCCGGTAGGCGTCGGGCTCCGCGACGATCCCGATCTGGCCTGTGCCGGCCTCCTCGCCGCCGACGAGGCCGCGGTAGGTGGTGCGCTCCCCGTCCGGGACTTCCGGGTCGTTGAAGGGGCCTTCCACGGGCGCGGGACTCTAGCCCCGCATCGAACCGCGGAGTCCGGGTATCTACGCGGGCAACCAACGGCAGGGAGATCGAATGCGTTTGAGACTCGCGGGATTCGTCGTCGCCGGCTGCCTTCTGGCGCCCGCGGCGGCCTCGGCCTCGTCGGTGAGGATGGTCCGCACCACGGCCTCCAACGGCCGGGGCACCGACATCACGAAGACGATCACCTACCGGGCGGCCGCCGGTGAGGCCAACCGGCTGACCGTCAGCTTCCTCGGCTCGACCGGCGCGGAGGGCTCCGCCACCCGGCGCTATTCCGTGATCGACAGCGGAGCCACTATCAGCGCCGGCGCGGGCTGCATCCACGTGAGCGCACATCGCGCGGACTGCTCGAGCAGCGACGAGGCGATAGACGTCTACGACAGCGTCAGCGAAGCGGTCGACGCTCAGCTCCTGGACGGCAACGACAGCGGCGCCTCGGGGCTCGACCAGGACACCGATACGTCCTCTCAGGGAGGGGTAGAGGTGAAGATGGACGGCGGCAGCGGCGACGATGTCCTGTGGGCGCCCAACACGTTCGCGACGCTGAACGGGGGGCGAGGCAGCGACCGGATCATCGGCTCGGATCGCACGGACTTCCTCGACGGCGGGGGCGGCGGCCGGGACGAGATCCACGGCGGCGACCAGCCGGACTTCATCACCGACGGCGACAGCAGCTCGGCTCCCGATGCCGACGTGCTGGACGGCGGCGCGAACCCGTCCTCCTCCGGCCCGGGCGACGACAACGGCGACACCGTCAGCTACAGGAGCCGCACGCGCAAGGTGAGCGTCGACCTGGCGGCGGGCCGCGGCGGCCAGGCGGGCGAGGGCGACCAGCTCCAGAACATCGAGGACGTGGAGGGCGGGCGCGCCGGCGACAGCCTGCGCGGGGACGCCCGCGTAAATGTGCTGTACGACGGCGCCGACGCCGGCAGGCGGCCGGGCGACAAGGACCGGCTGAGCGGCCGCGGGGGCGACGACCGCCTGCTCTCGACAGCGGGCCGCGACCGCCTCGACGGCGGAACGGGCGGGGACGAGCTGAGCTGCGCCGGCCGCCGCAAGGGCCACAGCTGCCGCCTCTCGGGTGGCGCCGGCGACGATTTCCTCGAGGGCGGCCGTGGCAACGATCGCCTCAGCGGCGGCTCGGGCAGGGACTCGCTGTCCGGCGGCCGGGGCAAGGACCGGCTCGTGGGCGGCAGCGGCCGCGACAAGCTGAACGGCGGCAGCGGCCGGGACAAGCTCTTCTCCAGGGACCACTCGCGCGATCGCGTGAACGGCGGCTCGGGCCGCGACAGCGGCAAGGCCGACAGGCGCGACCGGGTGAAGAGCGTGGAGCGGTTGAGCCGGCGCTAGGCGCTAACCGAACAGCGGCAGGCGGCGACGGCGCGCCAGCGTGTCCATGCCGCGCTGGATGCTGCCCTCGACCTCCTCGTACATCTGCTGGACGTAGTCGTCGTCGTCGGCCTTGGCCGGGTCGTCGTCCAGCTCGATCGGGTCCTGGAAGGCGGTGCGGATCTTGGTGGGCAAGGGGATCTCGGGCAGTGCCGCCAGGCTGATCCCCCAGGGCGCCTGGAGCGCGATCGGGAAGCGCTTGAGGCGTGCGACCTGGTCGAGCCGGAGCGCCTTGGCGAGGCGCCGTCCGGAGAAGAGCACGGGCATCGCGTCCGGGCCGCCGACGGTCGAGATCGGGACGATCGGCACACCGGTCTTGATAGCCATCTTGATGAAGCCCGTGCGCCCGGCCAGCTCGGCCTCGTCCCGGCGCGTCCAGGGGCGGAGCGAGTCGACCTCGCCGCCCGGCCACAGCGCCACGTCGCGGCCTGCGGCGAGCGCGCCGGTGATGCTGTCGGGCGCGGCGGGGAGCACGCCCATCTTGCGGAAGTACCAGCCGACCCCCGGCGCGGCCATGAGCGCATCGTGGGCGGTGCCGTGCAGCGGCCGCTCGTGGCCGAAGTGCCGCCACCACTGAAGTCCGACCGTCCACGCGTCCCAGACGAACGGCGCGCCGGAGTGGACGCCGATCAGCAGGGTGGGGGGCGGCGGGATTTTCCCCCAGCCCTCGATCGTCATCCGGAACCAGTAGTCGATCGTCGGGTTCCAGACGTACTTCTGGAGCTCGAGCATCTGCGGGCTGCGCTCCGCGAGGTCCCAGTCGCCCGCGCGGGACGCGACCCAGCCGGAAACGCCCGACATCTGCTCGCGGCGCTCGTCGATCTTGGCGCGGGCGGCGGCCGCCTCCTGCTTGCGGCGCTCGGCGGGAGAGCCGTTCTGCGATCCGCGGCGGCGTGAGCGCTTGCCGGTCGTCTTGCGGGTGCGTTGCTGAGCCATACCGGGCAGCTACCCGGCCCGGCGGTCTCCTAACTCGAGCCGGCTGCGCATCCAGAAGTAGGTCGCGAAGGCCGACACGACGAGCACCGCGACCCCCAGCCCGAAGAACGACGGGCCGCTGCGCATCCGGTTCGTGAGCCACTCGAAGTTCATGCCGAAGAAGCCGGTGACGACAGTGAGCGGCAGGAAGATCGTCGCCACGATGGTGAGCCTTTCCATCACCGCGTTCATGCGGTTGGAGACGGCCGAGTTGAGCAGGTCGAGCGCGGCGGCCAGGCGGTCGAGCGCGTCGTCGACCGCGTCGGTGACCCGGATCATCTGAGCGGAGACGTCGCGGAGCTCGTGGTGCTGCGAGGCCTGGAGCCCGGGCAGATCGTCGAGCTCGTCGACGGCACGGTCGACATAGTCGCGCTGGCGGCGCACGATGCGGAGCGCGCGGAGCAGGCGGCTGCGGCGCTCGAGGATCTCGTGCCGGAGGCCGCCCGGGGCGCCTCGTCCCTCCTCGACGTCGACGGCCTCCGATTCGAGCTTCTCGATCCGCTCGTCGATCGGGTCGATCAGGTCCTCGAAGCTGCCGGCCAGCGCGCCGAGTACGAGCCCCACGACGGACTCCTCGGACGGCGCCGGGGCCTGGGCGAGGTCGTGGCGCAGGTCGTCGAAGGGCGGGCAGGGCTTCTCGTGGAGGGTGATGACCCAGTCGCCGCTCACGTAGACGTGGACCTCGATGAGCTCGCCGGGTACGGCGCCGTAGAAGACCATTCCGACGTGCTTGTCGTAGCGGCGCAGCTCCGGCGAGCGGCCGAACTGGAGCGCCCGCGACTCGGCCTCAGGATCGAGGACGACCGCCTCGACCTGGTCGGGACGCGGCTCCTTCAGATCGAGCCAGAAGAACTCGTCCTCGGCGACGAGGCGCTTGAGCTCGTCGGTGCTGACCTCGGTGAGCCACTTCACGCAGCTCAAGCTAGTCCGGGCTGTGGACGGCTTGCGCGAGTGTGAGAGCTGTCCCACTATGGATCGCGGTTTGGACATCGGCAAGCCAGAGAGAGAACGCGAGATCGAGGTAGTGCCGCTCGAGGAGCCGACCCCCGCGCCCGCTCCCGCCCCCGCCACGGAGCCGGTCGAAGACCCGGTTCCGGCGTGAGCGCCCGCGACACCTCCATCGAGCCCATCCTCGGCTGGCGGATCTGGCATGTGGATCCGGCGCCGGGGGACCCCCGCCTGCGCTCCTGGGCCCACTCGGTCGACTGGCCGGCGGGCCGCCGCATGGAGGCCCGCTGCCGCTCGATCCTGAGCCTCGCACTGCCCGCCTGGGGCCACGAGGCGCCGCGCAAGGGCCACTCCTGCGGAATCTACGCGCTGCGCGAGCGCGAGCCCGCCGAGGCGATGCTCCACGAGATCGGCGAGGCCGGGCCCGAGTTCAACCGGCTGCCGGCGGCGCTCGGCCGTGTCTCGCTCTGGGGCAGGGTCGTGGAAAACGACGGCGGCTGGCGCGCCCAGTTCGCCTACCCGTACGACCTGACGCTGTTCGGCGCCGACGAGGACATCGCCGCCGCGCTCCGCCGCGAGTACGCGGTGGACGTGGCGCTCGCCTGACGGCAGCGAACGTCCGTGGTTGCCGGCTATGGCCGGCAGTGCGGGACGTTCGGCGCTGTTAGGCCTCGAGCACCAGCTCGGCCGCCGTCCGCAGCATCGCTGCGTCGCCGGAGATCAGGATCGTCGTGACGATCGAGTCGCGCCAGGCCTCGAGGTCGTGGCGGATCTTGTCGACGGGGCCGATCAGCGCCAGCTTCTCCACGAGCTCGGTGGGCACGGCCGCGGCGGCCTCGTCCTTCTTGCCGTCGAGGTAGAGGTCCTGGACCTTCTTCGCCTCGGCCTCGTAGCCCATCCGCACCGCCACGTCGTGGTGGAAGTTGGCCTTGCGGGCGCCCATCCCGCCGAAGTAGAGGGCGTACATCGGCCGCAGGAAGTCGGCGGCCTGCTCGACGTCGTCGTGGACGATCAGCGGCACCGTCGCCACCACCTCGAAGTCGTCGAACGAGCGGCGGGCGCCCTCGCGGGCGAAGCCCTCGCCGAGCGCCTCGCGGTAGAAGTCCTCGTGCTGCGGCGAGAAGAACAGCGCCAGCCAGCCGTCGCAGATCTCGCCGGCCAGCGCGATGTTCTTGGGACCCTCGGCGCCGAGGAAGATCGGGATGTCCTCGCGGACGGGGTGCAGGGTCGACTTGAGCGGCTTGGCGAGGCCGGTGCCGTCGGGGTAGGGGAGCGGGTAGTGCGGCCCGGGCGCGGTCACGCGGTCGCCGCGGGCGACGATGTCGCGCACGATCGCCACGTACTCGCGCGTGCGCGCGAGGGGCTTGGCGAACGACTGGCCGTACCAGCCCTCCACCACCTGCGGGCCCGAGACGCCGAGCCCGAGGATGAAGCGGCCGCCGGAGAGGTGGTCCATCGTCATCGCCGCCATGGCGGTGGCGGCCGGCGTACGCGCCGACATCTGCACGATCGCGGTGCCCAGCCGGAGGTGCTCGGTCGAAGCGCCCCACCAGGCGAGCGGCGTGAGCACGTCCGAGCCGTAGGACTCGGCGGTCCAGAGCGAGTCGAAGCCGAGCCGCTCGGCCTCGGCGATCGACTCGGTCACGCCCGGCGGCGGTCCGCTCGACCAGTAGCCGGTGTTGAGCCCGAGGCTGAGGTCGCGAGCCATGGGCGGCGATACTTTCAGACGTGCCGCCCGAGACGATGTACGCCAAGAGCGGCGACGTGCACATCGCCTACCAGGTCTTCGGCGAGGGCGAGATCGACGTCGTCCTCGTCCCCGGCTACATCACACACATCGAGCTCGCCTGGGAGAACGAGCCGTTCGCCCGGTCGCTGGAGTCCGTCGCGTCGTTCGCGCGGGTCCTGTTCTTCGACCGGCGCGGGTCGGGCTTGTCCGACCCCGTGCCCGAGGCGCCGTCCCTCGAGGAGCGGATGGACGACGTGCGGGCGGTGATGGACGCGGCAGGATCGGAGCGCGCCGCGCTCGTCGGGGTCTCGGAGGGCGTGCCGATGAGCATCCTCTTCGCAGCGACCTATCCCGAACGGGTGCAGGCGCTCGTCTGCTGCGGCGGGATGGCCCGCTCGACGCCCGCGCCCGACTACCCCTACGGCGAGTCGCCGGAGGCGCTGGCCGAGTCGGGGCTCGAGCTGATCCTGCCCAACTGGGGCAAGGGCGCATCCGTGGAGTCGGCGGCCCCGAGCCAGTGGAACAACGAGGAGGCGCATCGCTTCTTCGCCCGCATGGAGCGGGCCACCGCGAGCCCGGGCATGCTCGCCCAGCTGGCCCAGATGTTCATCGAGATCGACGTCCGCGACGTCGTGCCGACGGTCCACGTGCCGACCCTGCTCCTCCACCGCGAGCACGACATGCTCGTCAACGTGCGCCACAGCCGCTGGCTGGCGGAGCACATGCCCAACGCGCGGCTCGTGGAGATCCCCGGCCAGGACCACAGCTTCTGGTACGAGCGGCCGGAGCTCGCCATGGCCGAGATCCACGAGTTCCTCACGGGGACGGCCTACGCGCCCGAGCCGGAGCGGATGCTGGCCACGGTGCTGTTCACGGACATCGTCGACTCGACGAAGACCGCGGCCGAGCTGGGCGACGCGCGCTGGCGAGAGCTGCTCGAGCAGCACCAGGGGCTGGTCCGCGACAGGCTCGGCCGCTTCGACGGCCGCGAGATCAAGTCGACCGGCGACGGCTTCCTCGCCACCTTCGACGGACCCGCCCGGGCAGTGCGCTGCGCTCGCGACATCCTCGACTCGTCGGACGTCCCCATCCGCGCGGGCCTGCACACCGGCGAGTGCGAGGTGATGGGCGACGACATCGGGGGCATCGCCGTCCACATCGCCGCCCGGGTGAGCGCGCTCGCGGGGCCGAGCGAGCTGCTCGTCTCGCGGACGGTCAAGGACCTGGTAGTCGGCTCCGGGCTCGAGTTCGCGGAGCGCGGCTCGCACGAGCTGAAAGGCGTGCCGGATCGCTGGGAGTTGTACGCGTCCGAGACAGCGCAAGCAGCATGAGCGCGATCACCGCGGCGAACGCGGTGAGCGACAGCACCGGGATCGTCACATAGCCGAGCTCGTCGATCCACTTGGTAGTGCACGAGGTGCCGGCCCTGCACGTCGACGGCTCGGCCGACGGGTTGATCCCTATGTAGATCTGGAAGATCGCGATCAGCGCGCCCGCGCCGGCCAGCGGCAGCGCGAAGATGGCGCCGCGGCGCACGTCGTTGCGGATCGCGGCCGCCACGAGCACGATCACGAGCGGGTACATCCCGACCCGCTGGAGCCAGCAGAGGTCGCAGGGGGTGAAGTGGGCGACCTCGGAGAAGTAGAGGCTGCCGAGCGTAGCTGCGATCGCCACGCCGGCCGCCGCCCAGAGCTCGCCGCCGAGCAACGTCTCCCTGGCCTCGATGAGGAGCTCGCGCGCGCGGGGAGAGAAGAGCGAGCAGAGGGCGAGCAGCGCGAGCAGCACCAGCGCGAGCTGGAGCAGCGCCGCCGACACCGCGAGGACCAGCGAGATGACGTGGGTGAGGCCGGAGCCGGAGCTCACCCGGCGCGCAGCTCCCGATCGAGTTGCGCCTCGAACGTCCCGACGTCGAGCTGGGAGGGCTCGAACTTCTGCGGCTGCCCGCCGCGGCGCGTGATCAGGAAGGACGGGGTCGACTGGACGCCGTAGCGGTCGGCCTGGGCGCTGTCGGCGGCGAGCCGGCTGCTGACCGGAGCGGAGTCGCGGGTGGCGAGCGCGCTGCTCACGTCCAGGCCCGGGATGGCGGCGCCGATGCGGCGCAGGAACCCGTCGGTCACGTAGCCGGAGTTCTCCTCGCCCTGGTTGCGGTAGAAGAGCTCGTTGAAGTTCCAGAGCTTGTTCTGATCGGCGGCGGCCGCGGTCATCCGGCCGGCCTTGTCGGAGTCGGGCCCGATGAAGGTCAGGATCTTGAAGTCGAGGCGGACCTTGCCGGTCCGCACGTAGCGCCTGACGATCGTCGGGAGGACGTCGCGGGCGTAGTGGCCGCAGAACGGGCACTGGAGGTCACCGAACTCGGTGAGCGTGAGCGGCGCCCGCGGGCTGCCGAGCGTCGTGCCGTGCTGGGGGATGCCGGCGTAGAGCGCTGCGACGTCGCGGGCGCCGCTCGGGTGTCCTGTCGCCGAGCTGCTGCCGCCGCCGACGGCCAGCGCCACGACGACGGCGATTGCCACCGCGGCCAGGCAGCCGCCGCCGATCCAGCCGAGCCTGCGGCGGCGGCGCTCCGCCAGCCGGCTCGCCTCCTCGTGCGCGATCCGCTGCGCCCGGGCGGCCTGCTTCATCTCTACACGTGAGCTCATGGATGCGGCATCGGCCGATCCCTCTCAGCGTGGCCTGGACGTATTAGCGAGGCTTAAGGATTTCCGCGTTTGGCTCGGCTCGGGCGTGGTGACCCTTCGAAGGAAGCGAGTAAGGAGGGGAGATGTCCCAGACCGGCGTCCTTCTGACCGGAGGCACCGGCTTCGTCGGCATGCAAGTGCTGGCGCGCTACCTCGAGCGGACGGATCGCACCGTGTACGCGCTCGTGCGCGCGGAGGACCGCGAGGCCGCGGAGGAGCGGCTGCGCGAGAGGTTGTCCGCAGTGACCGATCCCGAGGCCGTCGGCGAGCGGCTGGTGGCCGTGCCCGGCGACGTCGAGGCGCCCGGCCTCGGGCTCTCGCGAAGCGATCGCGAGCGGCTCGTCGCGCATGTCGGCCCCGTGATCCACGCCGCGGCTTCGGTGTCGTTCGAGCTTCCGCTCGACGAGTCGCGCCGGATCAATGTCGAGGGCACGCGCAACGTGATCGACTTCGCCCTCCGCTGCGGGCGGCTCGAGCGGTTGGCCTACATCTCCACGGCCTACGTCGCGGGCGACCACGACGAGGAGTTCGGCGAGGACGACCTCGAGGTGGGCCAGGAGTTCCGGAACGCCTACGAGCAGTCGAAGTACGAGGCCGAGCGCCTGGTGCGCTCGCACGCCCACGACCTGCCGATCCAGATCTTCCGGCCGAGCATCATCGTCGGCGAGGCGGAGAGCGGCTGGACCGACTCGTTCAACGTGCTCTACACGCCGCTGCGCGCGTTCGTCCGCGGGCACATGCCGTTCGTGCCGGCGGACCCGGGGTCACCCGTCGATGTGGTGTCGGTCGACTACGTGGCCGACGCCGTGTTCGAGCTGGTGCATCGGCCGCTCGAGGGGCTCGAGACGTACCACCTGGTGGCCGGTCCCGAGGCGACCACGGTCGACGAGATCATCGGCCTCGCGTCGCGGCAGCTCGACCATGGGCGGCCGCTCGTGGTGCCGCCGTCGCTCTACCGGCGGCTGATGCACCCGCTGATCCTGTGGCGGAGCGAGGGCCGCCGCGAGAAGGCCCTGCGCCGGCTCGAGGCTTTCTTCCCCTATTTCTCGATGCGCGTTCGCTATCGCAACGAGCGGACCAGACGGCTGCTGGAGCCGGAGGGGATCCGCGTGACGCCGTTCCGGAGCTACTTCGGGCGGCTGATCGACTTCGCGCAGCAGGCCGACTGGGGCCGGCGGCAGCTCAGCCGCTGGGACGTGCGCGCGGCGGCGCCGGCGTGAGGCCAACGGCGGCTGGGTAGGAAGCGCCGGACCCGATGGCGGGTAGTTCTGCGATCACCGATCCATCTAGTGCGGCCATAGGCCCCCCTTGATGGATCCGTAAGTGCGCAACCACTGCGGGCGGCCTTCCTACCCAGCCGCCGTTCGCTGGAAGTCAGTCTCACCCTGAGGCGATCGAACGTCCCTCGCTTGCCCCTATAGGGACCAGTCCGGGACGTTCGGCCGGCGTGGACTAGGGTGCTGAGGCGATGAAGTTCGGCGTACTCGGAACCGGCACGGTCGGCCGCACCCTGGCGGGCAAGCTCGAGGAGCTCGGGCACGACGTGCGCGTGGGCTCGCGCGAGGCCGGCGACGACAAGGTGACGTTCGCCGATGCCGCCTCGTTCGCCGAGGTGGTCGTGAACGCCACGGCGGGCACGGCGAGCCTGGATGCCCTGGAGGCCGCGGGTGCCGACAACCTCGCCGGCAAGCTGCTGATCGACGTTGCCAACCCGCTCGACTTCTCGCAGGGGATGCCGCCGACCCTCAGCGTCTGCAACGACACGAGCCTCGCCGAGCAGATCCAGGAGGCGTTCCCTGAAGCCAAGGTGGTCAAGTCGCTCAACACGGTCAACGCCGACGTGATGGTCGACCCCGGCCTCGTTCCCGGCTCCCACACGATCTTCGTGGCGGGGAACGACGACGGCGCCAAGGCCCAGGTGGCCGAGCTGCTTCAGAGCTTCGGCTGGCCGGCGGAGAACGTGATGGACCTCGGCGACATCGGCGCGGCGCGCGGCCTGGAGATGTACCTGCCGCTCTGGCTGCGGCTGATGGGTGCCACCGGCACCCCACACCTGAACGTCAAGGTCCTAGCCGCCGAGTAGCTCGCTCAGGTTGCCGGGCTGGAGGTGCTCGGCGGCCTCGTCGTCGCCGGCGGATGGCTGGGCGAGCTGGATGAGGGTGCCGTGGGCGCCCGACGGCCGCAGGAATGCCTCCTTCCAGTGCGGGTCCTCGAGGTTCTTGTCGACGAGCTCGTAGCCCCGGCCCTCGACCTGGGCGATCGCGGCGTGGATGTCGTCGGTCTTGAACGTCATGTGGTGGAGGCCCTCGCCGTAGCGGTCGAGGAAACGCGACAGGAAGCCCTCGCCCAGCGGCTCGAGCAGCTCGACCTTGCCGCCACCCGGGAAACGGAACTGGATCCAGCGCCAGCTGTCCACGTCGCCGCCCATCAGGTACTCGCCGCCGAGGGCGTCGCGGTAGAGCGGCACGGCCGCCTTGATCGAGCGGACGGCGACGGCCACGTGGTCGAGCTGGAGCCGGGGCATCGGGGACGAACCCTACGCACGGGGGGTTTGCGGGGCCTGATGCGCCGGGTACGGGACGTCAGGGGGGAGTAGAGAGAGGGAGGAAGTGTCAGTGAGGGACCTGCGGTACGCATTCGTGGCCCTGATCGTGCTCGGGGTCGCGCTGGTGACGGCTGCCGGCTGCGGCCGGGCCGACTCGGGCGGCGGGAGCAGCGGCGTCAAGGGCGGCAAGCTCAAGATCGGGGCGGCCCTGTCGCTCACCGGCTCGCTCGCCAAGGAGGGTGCCCTCACCAAGCAGGGCTACCAGCTCTGCCAGCAGAAGGTGAACGACCGCGGCGGCGTCAAGGTCGGCGACAAGAAGGCCAAGCTCGCGATCAGCTACAGCGACGACAAGTCCGAGCCGGACACTGCGGCGCGACTGATCGACAACTTCAACGACGACGGCACCAAGCTGATCCTCGGTCCCTACGGGTCGCCCTCGACGGAGGCGGCCGCGGCGACCATCGAGCGCAACGGCCAGTTGATGGCCGACAGCTCGGGCGCCGACGACAACATCTTCACCAAGGGCTACAAGAACACGTTCGCTGTGCTGTCGCCGGCCACCGACTACGTGGCCACGATCGTCAAGTCGATCGCGCAGGACGCGAAGCCCAAGCCCACGACGGTGGCGATGCTGTCGGCCGACGACGGCTTCTCCCAGACTGCCGCCAAGGGCGGCGTCGCCGAGGCCAAGAAGCAGGGCATGAAGGTGATCGCGCAGGAGTCGTTCCCCGAGCACACGACGGACGTCTCGTCGGCGCTCACCAAGGTGCGGGGCAAGCACCCCGACGTGATCCTGGGCTCGGTTCACGTCGAGGAGGGGATAGCGATCGTCAAGCAGTCGCGCGAGCTGAACGTGAAGCCGATGGGCTTCGGCGAGACGGTTGCTCCGCCCACGCCGGACTTCAAGGCCGCGCTGGGCGAGTCGGCCAACGGCGTGCTGGGCTCGACCCAGTGGGTGGCGCAGGTCAAGGGCAGCGACCCGATCTTCGGGACGGCCAAGGACTACGCCCGCGACTTCGAGAAGCGCTTCGGCACGGCGGCCGAGTACCACAGCGCCGAGGGCGCGGCGGCCTGCCTCGCGCTGGTGCTCGCGGTGGAGAAGGCCGGCTCAGCCGACCCGAAGAAGGTGCGCGACGCCATGGCCGGCCTCGACACGCCGTCGTTCTTCGGCCCGATCAAGTTCAACGACCGGGGCCAGAACGTGAGCAAGCCGATGTCGGTCATCCAGATCCAGAACGGGGACGTGACCACGATCTACCCGAAGGAACAGGCGCAGGCGAAGCTGGACTGGCCGGGAACAGGCGGTTAGCCGCTCCGGCCGGGCGCGGATGACCGAGTTCCTCCAAGCGACCGTCTACGGCCTGCTCGACGGGGGCCTGCTGGCCCTGTTCGCGATCGGCTTCTCGCTGGTCTGGGGCGTGATGAACATCGTGAACCTCGCGCACGGCGCTCTCGTCGTGACGGGCGCCTATGTGGCGTGGAAGCTGAACACGGCGATGGGGCTCGACCCCTACCTGGGCATGTTCGTGGCCGCGGCCGCCCTGTTCGCCGGCGGCTACCTCGTGCAGCGGCTCCTGATCAACCAGGTGGTGAACGCGCCGATCTGGATGACGCTGCTCCTGACCTTCGGGCTCGACCTGCTGATCGTCAACGGGCTGATCCTGCTGTTCAGCGCCGACTTCCGCTCGATCAGGAGCGGCATCGGCTCGAACAGCCTCGCCCTCGGCGACGTGCGTGTCCCCTACGAGCGGCTCGCCGGCTTCGGCATCGCCGTGGCGGTCACGCTGCTGCTCGTCTGGTTCATGAATCACACCCGCACCGGGCTGGCGATCCGGACGACCGGCATGGACCGGGCCGCAGCTCGGCTGATGGGCGTGAGCGTGCGCCACGTCTATGCGCTCACGTTCGGCATCGCAGCCGCGCTGGCGGGGATGGCGGGCGCGGTGCTCGGGACGATCAACACCTTCAGCCCGGCGTCGGCGCCGCAGTTCACGCTCCAGAGCTTCGTCATCGCGGTGCTCGGCGGGCTTGGGAACATGTGGGGTGCGCTGGCGGGCGGGATCATGCTGGGGCTGGTGCAGGCCTGGGGCGGGCAGTACCTGTCCGGGACGCTGATCAACGCGATCGCGTTCGGCGTGCTGGTGCTGGTCTTGATCGTGAAGCCGTCGGGGCTCGTGGGGCGGCCGTTCTACGAGGCGAGGGCCGAGGCTTGAGCAGTCAGGTGGCAGTTGGCAGGTGGCAGTTGGCAGAGGTTCAGCGCCACTGGTGGCGGTGGGTCCTCGGGTTCGCGATTCTGCTCGTCGTTGCCACCGCTCCGGCCTGGTTGCTGCTCGAGTCCGAGCAGCGGACCCTCGCCAGCGTCTTCATGTTCGTCGTCCTGGCGCAGGGCTGGAACCTGATCGGCGGGTTCGCGGGGTATCCGAGCTTCGGGAACGTCGTCTTCTTCGGGCTCGGCGGCTACACGACCGCCGTGCTGATGGTCAAGGCGGGGGCGGGCTTCTGGATCACGCTTCCGGCCGCCGCGGTGGTCGGGGTCGGGTTCGCGGCGCTCATGGGGATCCCGATCCTGCGGCTGCGCGGCCACTACTTCGCCGTCGCCACGCTCGGCGTGGCCGAGGGCATGCGCGAGGTCGTGATCAACACGGGCGGGCTGACCGGCGGCAACCGCGGCCTGACGATCCCGGCCGTGGGGGCCGACGCCACCACCTCGTATCCCGGCAACACCGGCTTCTACTACCTCTTCCTGGTCCTTGCCCTGGGTGCGATGGTGCTTGTCTGGGGCGTCGCCCGCAGCCGCTTCGGCTACGCGCTGCGAGCGATCTCGCAGGACGAGGACGCGGCCGCTGCGGCCGGCATCAACACCACCAGGGCCAAGATCGCCGCGTTCGCCCTGGCGGGGCTGCTGACCTCGCTGGCCGGCGCGATCTACGCCTTCCAGCAGGTGTCGATCTATCCGGACCGCCTGTTCAGCGTGGACATCACCGTGCTCATGGTGGTGATGGCCGTGTTCGGCGGGGCGGGGACGGTGATCGGCCCGATGGTCGGCGCGGTGATCCTCCAGTACCTCTCCGAGTGGCTGCGGGACAACCTGACCGATTACCACACGTTCGTCTTCGGCGGGATCATCGTGCTCGCGGTCCTCGTGATGCCGATGGGCCTCGTGAACTTCACTCGCGACGCCTGGAAGCAGCGGCGCATCTCGCTCCTCGCAGCGACCCGGAAGTACCGGTTATGACCGCCGTGCTCGAGACCAGGGGCCTGAGCCGCAAGTTCGGCGGCGTCGCCGCCGTGTCCGACGTGTCGCTCTCGGTCGCCGCGGGCGAGGTGCTCGGCGTGATCGGGCCCAACGGCGCGGGCAAGAGCACGCTGATCAACCTGATCACCGGCCACCTCAAGCCGAGCACGGGCAGGGTGGTCATCGACGGCCAGGACGTGACCGGCCGCAAGCCCTGGGTGATCGCCAAGACCCGCGTCGCGCGCACCTTCCAGATCGTCAAGCCGTTCCGCAACCTGACCGTGCGCGAGAACGTGGCGATCGGGTCGATGTACGGCCCGGAGCGCGCGGGCTCCGCCCCCGAGGCGATCGGGCAGGCAGACGAGGCGCTCGACCGCGTCGGGTTGTCCGAGAAGGCGGATCTGACGCCCGGTGACCTGTCCGTGGCCGACGCCCGCCGGCTGGAGCTGGCCAAGGCGCTCGCGATGAAGCCGCGGTTGCTCCTGCTCGACGAGGTGATGGCGGGGCTGCGGCCGTCGGAGATCGAGCCCGCCCTCGACCTGATTCGCTCGCTGCGGGACCAGGGCGTCACGGTGCTGGTGGTCGAGCACGTGATGAAAGCGATCATGGCCGTCTCGGACGAGGTGCTCGTGATGCACGAGGGCAGCGAGCTGACCCGCGGCGAGCCGGACGAGGTGGTCAAGGACGAGCGCGTGGTCGAGGCCTATCTCGGCAAGCGCTACGCGGAGCGCCATGCTTGAGGTCCGCGGCCTGAACGCCGGCTACGGCTCGGTCGAGGTCCTCTGGGACGTCGACCTCGAGGTGAAGGAGGGCGAGATCGTCGCGCTGGTGGGCTCCAACGGCGCCGGCAAGACCACGCTGCTCCGCGCCATCTCCGGCCTCGTCCGCCCGACGGCCGGGGAGCTGAGCTTCGACGACGAGCCGATCGGCGGGCTCGCGCCCGAGCGGATCGTGGCCCGCGGAATCGCCCACGTGCCAGAAGGGCGGCACCTGTTCCAGGGCCTGACGGTGCGCGAGAACCTGATGGCCGGCGCCTACTCGCGGCGCAACGGCAAGGACGTCGACGAGGTGGTCGAGCTCTTCCCGCGCCTGGGCGAGCGGATGTCCCAGCTCGCCGGCAGCATGTCGGGCGGAGAGCAGCAGATGTGCGCCATCGCACGCGGGCTGATGAGCCGGCCCAAGCTGCTCATGATCGATGAGCTGTCGCTGGGCCTGGCGCCCAAGCTGGTGGACGACATCCTCGACCAACTCGGGGCGGTGGCCGAGGGCGGCACCGCGCTGCTCCTCGTCGAACAGGACGTGGACGCCGCGCTGCGGATCGCCGCTCGCGGCTACGTGCTCGAGACCGGACGGATCGTGGCCGGCGGCCGGAGCTCCGAGCTGAGCGAGGATCCACGCGTGCGTGAGGCCTACCTCGGGATAGCGTGACCACTCGTGCCGCCGCGGGCCCCGCGGCGGCGGCCGACATGTCGGGCCTGCTCGTCGGCGCGGCGGGCATGTTCGCGACGATGTACGCGACCCAGCCGATCCTGCCGGTGCTGGAGCGCGAGTTCTCGGTCGCCCCCTCGCAGACCGGGCTCACGATCTCGGTGGTCGTGATCGCGGTGGCGGTCGCCGGCTGGGTCTGGGGGCCGGTGTCCGACCGCATCGGCCGCAAGAGCGCCCTGGTGCTGGCCAGCGCCCTGCTGACGCTCCCGACGATTGCCGTGGCGCTCGCTCCGACCTTCCCGCTGCTGCTCCTCTGCCGGACGCTCCAGGGTCTGTGCATGCCCGGCCTTCTGATCGTGGGCGTGCCCTACGTGGCCGAGGTCTTCACCCCCGGTCTCGGCGGCCGCGCCATGGGCCTCTACGTGGCCTCGCTCTTCGCCGGCGGCGTGGTGGGACGAGTGGGCGTGGGGCTCCTGACCGCGGCGACGAGCTGGCGGCTGGCGCTCGGCCTGCTCGCGATCCTGCCTGTGACAGGCGCGGTCGTGATGCGGCGCACCTTGCCCGAGGGTCCGGCCCCGCCGCGCAGCGGCAACGCCACCAGCGCTCTGCGGGCCCAGCTCCGCAACACGGCGGTTCTCAGGCCGGCCGCCGCGGCCAGCGCGCTCTTCTTCACCTTCGTCAGCACCTACTCCTATGCGACCTTCCGCCTGCACCAGGAGCCATTCAATTGGGGCACCGGCACCACCAGCCTCGTGTTCTCGCTCTGGGCGCTCGGCTTCATGAGCGTGCCCGCGGGCAAGCTCGCCGACCGGGCCGGCTGGCGCCGGGTAAGCACGCTCGGCCTCCTCTGCTCCGCGAGCGGGGTACTGCTCTCGCTCCCGGCCGAGATCTTCACGCTGGTCCCGGCGCTGGCGCTGGTGATCTCGGGCATGTTCGTCGGCGTGACGTCAGCCCAGCTCGGGGTGTCGGCGGCCGGGGACGTCGACCGAGGGGCGGCGAGCGCCATCTACTTCACGCTCTACTACGTCGCCGGGGCGCTGGCCGGGTTTGGGCCGGGCCTCGCCTGGGAGAAGTGGGGCTGGCCGGGCGTGGCGGTATGCGCGCTGTGCGTGCTGACGCTGGGCCTTGGAGCGTTACGCTGGGGCGATGCGCGCTCGCACTGGCCGGCTCGAGGTCTCGCCCGAGCGAATAGACGACATCGTTGAGATCCTCCAGGCGGAGCAGGTCCCGCGCTACCGGGGCCAGCGCGGCTACAAGGGCTTCAGGGTGCTGGCCGACCGGGAGTCGGGCGCGATCATCGGCGTCTCCTTCTGGGAGACCGAGGAGGACCTGGAGGCGGCCGAGGAGCTCGGCGAGCAGGCCCGCTCGCAGGCAGCCGAGGCGGGCGAGGCGGGCACCGAGCCCGTGACCGAGCGCTGGGAAGTCGTGCTCGACGACACGCCGGACGCGTGACGCGCCGGATTCTCGCCCTCTCCGTCGGCTTCCAGCTTCTCCTCACCGATCTCGCGCTCGCCCAGGCGGGCGGCGGCAGCTCGAGCTTCGGCGGTGGCGGGGGAGGCGGCGGAGGCTTCTCGGGCGGGGGCGGCTCGAGCGGCAGCGGCTCCGGCGGCGGCGACCCGATCGTGACCGCGATCTTCTTCGCGTTCTTCGGCCTCGTGGTGATCTGGCTGCTGGTGAAGGCGGCGCTCTACCGGCGCAGGGTGAACGCACGGGTGGGCAAGGTGCGCCGCGCCTCGGCAGAGGCGGCCGAGGACGACTCCTATTTCGCCGCCGACCAGATCGAGAGCGAGGGGGAGGCGCTCTTCGATTCCTGCCAGGCGGCCTGGGACAGGCGTGACCGCGACGAGCTCCGCCGGCTCGTGGGCGAGGACCTGATGGTCGAGTGGAAGCGCCGCCTCGACGACTTCGACAGCAAGGGCTGGCACAACCGGGTGGAGGTGATGGGCCGGCCGAAGATCCAGTACGTCGGGCTCACCAACCGCGAGGACGACACCGAGGACCGCGTGGTGATCCGGATCGAGGCGCAGCTCAAGAGCTACGTGCTGACCGCGGACGGGCAGAAGATCCAGCGCAAGGGCAAGTCGAGCGACCTCGTCTCGCTCACCGAGTACTGGACGCTCGCCCGCCGCGACGGCCACTGGAAAGTGGTCTCGATTGAGCAGAAGTCGGAGGGCGACCACCAGCTCGACGCGGAGATCGTGGCCTCGCCCTGGGCGGGCCGGCGGGTGGCCGACGAGGCGCTCACCGAGGTGGCGGTGGCCGACAAGCTGCCCGAGGGCTTCAAGACGGCGGACCTGGCCGACTTCGCGTTCGAGGACGACGCGCACGCAAAGGCGCTCGACCTGTCGCTGGCCGACGCGCGCTTCGGGCCCGACCTGCTGGAGGCGGCGGCTCGGCGCGCCGTGGAGGCGTGGGCGGAGGCGGTGGACGGCGAGGATGCCCCGCTCGAGCGGGTGGCGAGCCGGGAGACGATCGACCAGCTCCTCTACGCGGGCGACTCGTCGCGGAAGACGCGGCTCGTGGTGCGCGGGCCCGGGGTCAGGCGGATCCGGATCGCTGCCGTGGACGTGCAGAGCGAGCCGGCGACGATGAGCGTGGAGGTGGACCTGGCGGGCCGCCGCTACGTGGAGGACAGGGACACGGCGGCGGTGCTCTCCGGCAGCAAGGACCGCGCGACCACGTTCACCGAACGCTGGACGCTTGCACTTGCGGGACCCGACGACGCTCCCTGGCAGCTGGTCGCGACGAGCGCGGCCAAAGCGGCCTAGTGCCGCTGCTCCTCGTCAACTGCGGCAGCTCGAGCCTCAAGTACGAGCTCCGCGAGGGGAGCCAGATCCTGGCGGCGGACACGATCAGGGAGGTCACGGACTACGGTGCCGCTCTGGAGCAGGCGCTCGAGGACGATCGGGTGACGCAGGTCGACGCCGTCGCCCACCGCGTGGTCCACGGCGGGCGCCATTTCACCGAGCCGGTCCTGATCGACGACGAGGCGCTGGGCCGGCTGCGCGAGCTGGCCGAGCTGGCGCCGCTCCACAACAGCCGCGCGGTGGCGGCTATCGAGGCGAGCCGGCGGCTGCTCGGATCCGACATGCCGATGGTCGCGAGCTTCGACACGTCCTTCCACGCGGAGATGCCGGCGCGCGCCTCGACCTACGCCATCCCGAAGGAGCTCGCCGAGAGGCACGACATCCGCCGCTACGGCTTCCACGGTCTCGCCCACCGCTACATGGCCGAGCGCCACCACGACCCGGACGCGCGCCTGATCACGCTCCAGCTCGGCTCCGGCTGCTCGGCCGCGGCCGTTGCGGGCGGCCGCTCGCTCGACACCTCGATGGGCCTCACCCCGCTCGAGGGGCTCGTGATGGCCACGCGCTCCGGTGACGTCGACCCGGCGCTGCCGGCGTTCCTGGCCGAGCACGAGGGCATCGACCCGGGCGAGACCGCGGACCTGTTCAACGAGGAATCGGGCCTCAAGGGCGTCTCCGGCCGCTCCGGCGACATGCGCGAGCTGCTCGAGGCGGGCGACGAGCGCGCCGAGCTCGCCATCGAGCTCTACTGCTACCGGATCCGCAAGTACATCGGCGCCTATCTGGCGGTGCTGGGCGGCGCTGACGCGCTCGTGTTCGGCGGCGGCGTGGGGGAGAACTCCGCGCCGGTCCGGAGCAGGGTCTGCGACGGTCTTGGCTGGTGCGGGATCGAGCTGGACCAGGACGAGAACGAGCGGGCGGCGGGGGTTGAGATGCGGATCGATGCCGGCGGCCCGGTGGAGGTCTGGGTACGGCCGGTGGACGAAGGGGAAGTGATGGCTCGTGACGCCGAGGCCCTCTTGGGCGGAAAGGAGGACGGGTGAGCACCGCGTCCTTGAGTGAGAGGGAGGCGCAGCGGATCGACGCCTGGTGGCGCGCCTGCAACTACCTGTCCGTCGGCCAGATCTACCTGCTCGACAACCCGCTGCTGCGCGAGCCGCTCGCACGCGAGCACATCAAGCCGCGGCTGCTCGGCCACTTCGGCACCGCGCCGGGGCTCAGCTTCGTCTACGCCCACCTCAACAGGCTGATCAAGGCGCGCGACCTGAACATGCTCTACGTGACCGGTCCCGGCCACGGCGCGCCGGCGATCATCGCCAACACCTACCTCGAGGGCAGCTACACCGACGCCTACCCGCACATCACCCGCGACGAGGGCGGGATGCAGAAGCTGTTCCGCCAGTTCTCGTTCCCGGGCGGTGTCCCGAGCCACGTGGCCGCCGAGGTGCCGGGCTCGATCAACGAGGGCGGCGAGCTCGGCTACTCGCTGCTGCACGCCCACGGCGCGGCGTTCGACAACCCCGACCTGATCGTGGCCTGCGTGGTGGGCGACGGCGAGGCGGAGACCGGCCCGCTGGCGGCCAGCTGGCACTCGAACAAGTTCCTCGACCCCGTGCGCGACGGGGCGGTCCTGCCGATCCTGCACCTGAACGGCTACAAGATCGCCAACCCCACGCTGCTCGCTCGCATCCCGCGCGAGGAGCTGCGCGACCTGCTGAGCGGCTACGGCTACGAGCCGCTGTTCGTGGAGGGCTCGGACCCCGCGGCGATGCATCAGCAGATGGCGGCCACGCTGTTCGCCGTTGCCGGCCGGATCAAGGAGATCCAGCGCCAGGCCCGCGACGAGGGGAGCCGCGAGCGGCCGCGGTGGCCGGCCGTGGTGCTCGTCACGCCCAAGGGCTGGACCTGCCCGAAGGAGGTGGACGGCGTGCCGGTGGAGGGCACGTTCCGCGCCCACCAGGTGCCGCTCGCCGGCGTGCGCGACAACCCCGACCACCTGCGCCTGCTCGAGCACTGGCTGAAGAGCTACAAGCCGGAGGAGCTGTTCGACGAGCACGGCACGCTGCTCCCGGAGCTCTCCGAGCTCGCGCCCGAGGGCGACCGCCGCATGGGCTCGAACCCGCACGCCAACGGCGGCAAGCGGATGCTCGACCTGGCCCTGCCGGACTTCCGCGACTACGCGGTGGACGTGGCGGCGCCGGCGTCGACCGCGAGCGAGGCCACGCGCGTGCTCGGCCGCTTCCTGCGCGACGTGATGCGGGCGAACGCGGAGTGGTCCAACTTCCGCGTGTTCGGGCCGGACGAGACGGCTTCGAACCGCCTCGACGCGCTGTTCGAGGAGACCGACCGGCTGCTCGAGGCCGAGATCCGCGACACCGACGAGCACGTGTCGCACGACGGCCGGGTGCTCGAGGTGCTCTCGGAGCATCTGTGCCAGGGCTGGCTCGAGGGATACACGCTCACCGGCCGCCACGGCCTCTTCAACTGCTACGAGGCCTTCATCCACATCGTCGACTCGATGTTCAACCAGCACGCCAAGTGGCTCAAGGTGACCAAGCGGATCCCCTGGCGGCGGCCGCTGCCGTCGCTCAACTACCTGCTGAGCTCGCACGTCTGGCGCCAGGACCACAACGGCTTCTCCCACCAGGACCCGGGGTTTCTCGACCACGTGGTGACCAAGAAGCCGGAGATCATCCGCGTCTACCTGCCGCCCGACGCCAACTGCCTCCTGTCGGTGGCCGACCACTGCCTGCGCAGCCGCCACTACGTGAACGTGATCGTGGCCGGCAAGCAGCCGTCGCTCGACTACCTGACGATGGACGAGGCGATCACTCACTGCGCGCGCGGCATCGGCACCTGGGACTGGGCATCGAACGACGCGGGCGGCGAGCCCGACGTGGTCCTCGCCTGCTGCGGCGACATCCCGACGCTGGAGACGTTGGCCGCCACGGCGCTCGTGCGCGAGCACCTGCCCGACCTCAAGGTGCGGGTGGTGAACGTGGTCGACCTGATGCGGCTCGTGCCGGACTACGAGCACCCGCACGGGCTGCCGGATCCCGAGTACGACGCGCTGTTCACCGACGACAAGCCCGTGATCTTCGCCTTCCACGGCTACCCGTCGCTGGTCCACCGGCTCACGTACAAGCGCAACGGCCACGAGAACATGCACGTGCGCGGCTACAAGGAGGAGGGCACGACCACCACGCCCTTCGACATGGTCATGCTCAACGACCTCGACCGCTTCCACCTGGTGACCGACGTGATCGACCGCGTGCCGGGCCTCGCGGAGCGCGAGGCGCACCTGCGCCAGCACATGGTCGACGAGCGCCTGCGCCACCGCGACTACACGCGCGAGCACGGCGACGACATGGAGGACGTGCGCGACTGGGTCTGGCCGGGGTAGGGCGCCTCGAGAGCCGAACGTCCCGGAGTACCCCCTATAGGGGGTAGCGAGGGACGTTCGGCGTGTCCGGGCCTTAGGCCAGGGCCGGCTCGCGCGCGGGCTGGGCGCTCTCGGCCTGCTCCTCCGCCTGTTCCTTGACGGCCTCGGCGGCGCGCATCGGCGCCGGGATGAGGGCGGCCGCGCCCACCACGAGCAGGAACGCGATCGTCCGCACGGCCACGGCGAGCGCGTCGTGGCCGAGCGGGTCGCCGAAGACGATGATGCCCGCGGGGATCGAGGAGGCGTTGCCGGCGATCGAGGTGATCGCGATCACCGGCACGGCGGGTCCGATCTGGAGCGACCTGGCCGAGGCGAAGAAGGCGACGACGGCGCCCCCGACGGCCAGCAGGAGATAGGGCTGGGCGAAGCTCGTGGGCCCGCTGTCGGCGAGCCCGGTCACGGCCTTGACCGCCACGTGGGTGACCGTGAACAGGAGGCCCGCCGCCACCCCGAGCAGGATCCCGTGCTGGTTCCTGACGCGTGGCATCCGGTAGCAGAGGATCAGCCCTACGCCGGCCACCACGAGCGTGCTTTCGAAGGCGATCATTGCGATCACGGAGTAGTCCGCGCTGTGATCGCCGGTCCGCGCCTCGCCGGTCACCGCCAGCAGGGCGAGCCCGACGGCGCTACAGGCGATCCCGATCCACTGCTTGTGGCTGAGGCCGAAGCCGAAGAAGCGCTCGGCGATTACCGCGAGCAGCACGATCCCGCCGGCGAGCACGGCCTGCACGATCGACAGCGAGGCGAGCGTGAGCGCGCCCACGTGGAAGGCGTAGGCGACGATCGCAACGCCATAGCCGATTGCCCAGTACTTGGAGCGGAAGAGGCAGACCGCGCTGTGGAGCGGACGGCGGACGTCCACGTCCGGCGCGGCCACCGCGCCGCGGTGGCGCAGCAGAAAGCCCACTTGGCTTGCCAGCGCCGAGAGACCGGCGAGCGCAACCCCTCCCAGGAGCGTCATTGAAGATGTACCTCCCCGGAACCGGGAGAACCACTCCTTGATCGAGCAGCTCGATTTCATCTACATGCCGACGACGGACGCGGCCCGCGATCTGACGTTCTACGAGGGCGCCGTCGGGGCGCGAATCGTCTTCGCGATCGAGGCGTTCGGGACGCGCGTGGCGCGCGTCGATCTCGGCGGCGGCCGGCCCGCGCTTCTTCTCGCGGAGCACCTCGAGGGCGAGGCGCCTGTGCTGGTGTTCCGCGTCGGCGACCTCGACGCCGCCACCGCCGAGCTCGACGTCCTGGAGCGTTTCGAGATCCCGCATGGCCCGGTCGCCGAGCTGCGGACACCGGGCGGCCAGCGCCTTGCGCTCTACGAGCTCACGCGACCCGAGGCCGAGCAACGGCTCGCGGGCCGCTATGACTTCGGGCCGTGCGCGTCCTGATCACCGGAGCCACCGACGGGCTCGGCCGCCGCGTTGCCGAGCTCTTGTCCGAGCGCGGAGACGAGGTGATCGTGCACGGCCGCTCGCCCGAGAAGGTCGACGAGGTGGCCGGCGAGATCGGCGCGGCCGGGGCGCACGTGGCCGATCTGGCCTCGCTCGACGAAGTGCGGCGACTGGCCGACGAGGCGCGCTCGGAGCAGCTCGACGCGCTGATCAACAACGCCGGCATCGCCTCCGCGGAGCGGAGGGAGTCGGCCGACGGCCACGAGCTCACCTTCGCCGTCAACTACCTCTCGCACTTTCCGCTCACGCTCGAGCTGATGCCGCCGCGGATCGTGAACGTGGCCTCGATCGGCCAGCGGGCGATCGACTTCGACGACGTGATGCTCGAGCGCGGCTACGACGGCTTTCGCGCCTACGCCCAGTCCAAGCTCGCCCAGATCATGTTCACGTTCGAGCTCGCGGAGCGAAGCGAGGCGTCGGTCGACGCGCTCCATCCCGCGACGCTGATGGACACGAGGATGGTGCGCGAGTCCTTCGGCCGCTCGCAGTCGACGGTCGAAGAGGGGGCCGAGGCCGTGATCGGCCTGGTGGACGACCGCGGCGGGGGCGGCCGCTACTTCGACGGTATGGCCGAAAGCCGGGCCCAGCCGCAGGCGTACGACCCGGAGGCGCGCCGGCGGCTGTGGGAGCTGAGCGAGGAGCTCACGGGCGCGCGCCTGCGCGCGTAGGGCCAACGTTAATTCGTCGACCGGCTCTGGCGGGGCCCGTCGCGGCCCGCTACTTTGACCCTCGTGGGACTCGCTCGCCGATCGATTCTCCTTGCGCTGGTCCTGGCGCTCGCGCTGCCCGCTGGCGCCTCGGCGGCGACGCGCATCATCGGCGGCACGGACGCCTCGCCCGGCGACTTCCCCTACCAGGTGCTGCTGGACGTCGACGGCGGCCAGTGCGGCGGCTCGATCATCGACCAGAGGCACGTGGTGACCGCGGCCCACTGCGTCGAGGACATCGACTCGGGCTTCTACCCGCGGATCATCGATCCCTCGACGGTGAGGGTGTTCTACGGCGGCGTCGACCAGGGCGCGAACGGCTTCAACTCCGGCGGCGGCGACCTGACAGAGGTCGGCGTCGACACGATCTCCGTCGATCCGCGGCGCCAGCGCCACCTCGGGCTCGACGAGTACGACTCGGCGATGCTGACGCTCGACAGCGACATCGTGACCGGAGCGAACGCCCAGCCGATCGGCCTCGCCTCTCCGACCGACCTAAGCAACGCCTTCCACCCTGCGGCGGGCTTCGAGAATCCCGTGGTCTCCGGCTGGGGCGTGACAACGGACAATCCCAACGACGACCCTTCGCGGAAGCTCAAGTTCGCGCACGTGCCGCTCGTCCCGGACTCGAGCTCAGACTGCAGCGGTGAGTACGCGGGCGACTTCCACCCCTCGGTGATGTTGTGTGCCGGTGACTCGACGCACGACAGCTGCTACGGCGACAGCGGCGGGCCACTCGCGATCGCCGTCAATACGGATACGCCACCGGCCAACCGCAGGCTCGCCGGCCTCGTGAGCTTCGGGGACGGGTGTGCCTCGGCGCGCGGCGTCTACACCGAGGTGCCCGAGCCCGGCACCACGGCGTTCATCCAGCGCAGGCCCGAGATCAGCCCGCCGAGCGTCCTTGGCCTGCCTCACCCGACCGGCACGGCGAGGGTCGGCCAGAAGGTGAGCTGCGTCCCGCCGAGCCACCCGGCCGGGGTGAGCGCCGAGCGGTACATCTGGTACACGCTCGACCTGAACGGCAACTTCAACGAGTTCACCGAGGGCGCCGCGACCGTGGTCCTGCCCTCGGGAGCGCTCAACCAGCGCATCGTCTGCGACGTCCGCTTCGAGAACGCCGGCGGCTACCAGTACATCGAGGGCGACGAGTCGGGCGCGCTCGGCCCGGTGGGCGCGGCGATCGCGCCGACGCCGACGCCGACGCCCAAGGACACGACCAAGCCCAAGGCGAAGATCCAGAAGGTCCGCTGCAAGCACGGCAGGTGCTCGATCACGATCAAGGCCACCGACTCCGGCGGCAATCTCAAGACCGTTCGCGAGCGGGTGAAGGGCAAGTACAAGCGCTGCCGGCGCGTGCACGGCAAGCGGCGCTGCAAGACCCGCAGCGTCAACAAGAAGCTCAAGCTGAAGAAGAAGGGCGGCGGCATCTACACCTCCAAGATCAAGCTGAGGAAGGGCCGCTACGCGGTCTCGGTCCGCGCTGTGGACAGCGTCAAGAACAGCTCGAAGCTGGCCAAGAAGAGGTTCCGCGTCCGCTAGGGGCGGCGTGGACTACCGGACGGCCCTCCTCGACTGGCTCGCCTGTGCGGCGGGCGGCAACGACGAGCCGGCGGCCCGCGCCGCCAGCGAGGCCGGCCCGGTGGCCGCGGCGGGCACCGCCGGCCACGTCCTCGACTTCGACGACACCTACCTCCCCGGGCTCGCGCACCTGAGCGCCCCCACCGCGCCGGCCGCGCTGGTGCTCGGGGCGGAGCTGGGCTGCAGCGTGGGCGACGTCCTCGGCGCCTACGCCGCCGGCTTCGAGGCGATGGGCGTCTTCTCCGCCGCCGCCCATCCCGCCCTCTACGGCCGCGGCTGGCACCCCACGGCGGTCTGCGGGACGCTCGGCGCCGCGGTCACGGCCGGGACCCTCCTCGGCCTCGAGCCCGAGGCGATGCGCTCGGCCGCGGCGCTCGGGTTGCTGCGGGCGGGCGGTCTGCGCGCGGCCTTCGGCTCGGACGGCAAGTCGCTCCAGGTGGGCCTGGCGGCGGCGGCCGGGGTCGAGGCGGCGCGGCTCGCCGCGGCGGGCGCGCGTGTTCCCTTCGAGCGGGCGGCGGCGGGCTTCGAGGCGGCCTTCGGCGTCCGCCCGCCCGAGCCCGACCCGGGCGCCTCGGGCGCGATTGAGGGCAACTGGATCAAGCCCTGGCCCTGCTGCCTCCAGTCGCACGGGGCGATCGAGGCGGCCCTCGGGGCGCGCGGCGCCGAAGGTCCGGTGCGGGTCCGCGTGCACCCGGTCTCGCTCCAGGCGGCGAGCTACGACGACGTGAGCGACGGCCTCGAGGCCAAGTTCTCGATCCCCTACCTGACCGCGTTCACGCTGCTGCACGGCGCCCCGCGCGTGAGGGACTTCCGCGGCGTGGACGAGGAGGCCCGCCGCGCGGCCGCTGAGCGGGTCGAGGTGAGCGCGGACCCTGGGCTGCTCGAGTCCGAGGCGATCCTGGAGGCGGACGGCGCCGAGGTGAGGGTGGAGGCGGCGCAGGGCTCGCCCGGGCGGCCGCTGGCGCCCGAGCTGCACGCCGCCAAGCTGCACGACCTGGCGGGCGACCGGCTAGAAGGCGTCCTCGACGACCCCGACCGGCCCGCGCGCGACCTGCTCCTGGCCGCCGGGCTCGCCTGACGGCAGGCGCTCGTCCATCACCACGCGGGCCCCGCGCGCCGGCACGACGGTCACGTGGCGGAGCACGCCCCGCTCGCTCCTGGCCAGCTCCCGCCGAAAGCGCGCGCGGCGCATGATCGTGCGCAGCACGACCTTCATCTCGTACTGGGCGAAGGCGGCGCCGATACAGCGGCGCACGCCGCCGCCGAACGGGATCCAGCTGTAGGGCTCGGGCTGGCCCTCGAGGAAGCGCTCGGGTCGGAAGGCCTTGGGGTCCGGCCACAGGTCGGCGCTCCGCTGGGCGAGGGCGATCACCGCCAGCACGATCGTCCCGGCGGGCACGGTGTAGCCGCCGACGTCCGTGTCGCGCGTGAGCTTGCGCGCCACGTCCGTGATCACCGGCCGCACGCGCAGGGTCTCCTTGATCACCGCGTCGAGGTAGGCGTCGTCGTCCGGGTCGGCCACGAGCCGGTCGAGCGCCGCCGGGTTGCGCACGAGCCGCTCGAGGGCCCAGGAGAGCCCGGTGGCCGAGGTCTCGTGGCCGGCGCCGAGCAGGGTCATCAGCTCGTCGCGCAGCTCTTCGTTGGTCATCGGCGTGCCGTCGTCGTGGCGGGCGCTCAGGAGGACGGAGAGGACATCGTCGCCGCGCTCCTCCTCCGGCAGCGCGCGGCGGCTGTCGATCTGCTCGTGGATCAGCGCGTCGGCCGCCTCTCGCACGCGGCGGAAGCGTGCGGCCGGGCTGAAGCGGCCGAACTCCCGCCGCAGCGGCGGGAACCAGATCAGCGCGTTGCCGGTCTGGGCGACCAGCGTGATCGCCTTGCTGAAGGCGTCGACCTGGTGGTCGGCCACTCCGAAGACCGTGCGCAGGATCACCTGGAGCGTGATCGCCTGCATCGCCGGACGCAGCTGGAAGGGCTCGCCGATCGGCCAGCGGTCGAGCTCGCGGTCGGTGATCCGCTCGATCTCCTCGCCGTAGCGGCGCACCGCCTCGCCGTGGAAGGGCGGGAGGAGCAGCTTGCGCTGGGCCATGTGCTCGTCCTCGTCCAGGGTGAGCAGCGAGTAGGTGCCGAACACCGGGCCGAGCGGGATCGAGTTGGCCTCGCCCGCGTGGAACACCTCCACGTCGCCCGAGAAGACCCGCTTGATCTCGGCCGGGTCGCTGACATAGACCAGCGAGCCGATGAACGGGAAGCGCGAGGAGAAGACGTCGCCGTAGCGGGCACGGCGCTGCTCGAGCCAGCCGACCGGGTCGCGGGTCATCAGCCCCGCCTGGAGCGCCGCCGGCATTCTCGGCCCGGGCGGGAGCGTCACGGGCCTAGTGCGGGTGCCTGCCCAGCTCGTTGCGCACGGCAGGCAAGCTAGCCGACCGCGGCGCGGGACGGCCGCTCGTGGCGCTCACGGCCTTGGCCCTGCCCCGCCGCGACCACGAGACCGCGGCTGCCGGGTGCGTCATCAGCGCCTGCCAGGTGCGCGGCCCGATCTTGCCCGGCGCCGGCAGGCCGAGCAGGAACTGGAAGCTCTTCACGGCGGTGCGCATGCGGCTGCCGAAGACGCCGTCCACCTTGACCTTCTCCCCAGCCGAGAGCAGGTGCTGCTGCGCCCAGACCACGAGGTCGCCGCGCGCCCCGCGCCCGAGCGTCGGGTAGCGGGTGGCCGGCGGGAACAGGGTGGAGCCGAGCGGCGACGAGATGGCCCGCCACTCGCGCGTGTTCGAGTGCTGCCAGCTCCACCAGCTCACGCCCTGCGCGCCGTAGGCGTTGCTCAGGAGGCGGAAGCGCTTGATCTGCCGCGTAGACGGGTTCTCGTAGACCTGGCCGAGCGGGAGGATCGGCCGTCCGTAGACGCCGTTGTAGCGGTACGTGATGGAGAGGGCGTGGTCGACGCTCGTGCCGATCGCCTTCCAGTACACCTGCGGCACGTTGAGCTGCGCGCCGCCCGGCCCGAGGAACACCGAGTAGGGATAGCCCGGGTGGTAGTGGACGTAGGGGAAGCCGGCGAGCGCCAGCGGGTAGTCGGGCCCGAGCCGCGCCCGTAGCCGGCGGAGGTAGAACTGCGCCTGCCAGTAGCGGCCCTCGTAGTCGCCCTCGGCATCGAGAAGCAGGCAGTCGGCGCCGGTCCGGGCCAGGCGGACGCCGATGTTCGCCTCGCTACCGGGGTGGACGCCGTAGAGGAACTGGTAGGCGCAGACGTGCAGGCCGGCGGCCTTGAGCCGGCGTACGAACGGGCGCGAGAACTGCTCCCAGCGCCGGCGGCCGTCCGAGCCCTTGACGATCACGGTCTCGATCCCGTAGCGCTTGGCCTTGCGCGCTATCGCCCCGGCGTTGCCGTGGTTCGCCCTCCAGGTCTCCCAGATCCACATCGCGTCCCCGTTGAGCACGGACGGCGTGACCGGCGGCGTGGCCGGCGGCGGGGCGGGCGCCTGGGCAGCGGCGGGCGACGCCGCCGCGACTAGCGCGGCGATCGCGAGTCCAAGCGAGATCGCTGCTTTCCCCGGAAAGCGGATAGGCACTCAACACGCTAAAAGCCCTGCAGTTGCTGATCAACCCCTAAAGCGCGGCGATGACCTCACGGGCCGCGCGCTCGCCCGAGCGGATGGCGCCGTCCATGTAGCCCGGCCACTCCGCCGAGGTGCCGTCGCCGGCGAAGTGGATGCGGCCGGCGGGGCCCGTCGTGGCGGCGCCGAGGGAGGTGAGAACTCCCGGTGGGTTGAAGGTCCCGTAGGCCCCGCGCGTGTAGCGCTCGCGGGCCCAGACCATGTCGACGTAGCCCCTGGGATGGCGGGCGGCCTCGCCGAAGTAGCGGGCAAAGCAGTCGAGCGCGGCCGCCCGCCGGGCCGACGCCGGCATCGAGAAGAAGCGCCGCCCCTGGTTCGCCTCCATGAAGCCCACCAGCACCCCGGGGCTGCCGTCGGGCGGCGAGTTGTCGTAGACGATCTCGATCGGCCCGGTGGTTGATACGACGGCGCCGTTGAGCCCCTGGTCGCGCCAGAAGGGCCGGTCGTAGATCGCGTTGATCTTGATCGTCGAGCCCATCGGCTGGCGCTGGAGGACCTGGTCGAACGCGGGCGGCAGTTGGGGCGAGAAGCGCATCGCCCCGATCACCGGCTTGGGCGGCGTCAGGATCAGCCGGCGGGCGCGGAAGCTGTGGCTGCGCGTGTGGACCAACACCCGCTTGCCCTGCTCCACCGCCAGCACCGGCGCGTTCTTCTTGAGCTGCTTGCGCAGCTTGCGCGCCAGCTTGTTCGAGAACTGCTGCGGGCCGCCCGCGAAGCGGATGCTCTGCGCGTCGCCGATCAGGGTGTTGAAGTCGCCGCCCACGCCCTGCACCGCGGCGAGCATGTCGAGCAGCGAGACCTGGGTCGGCTCCTCGCCGTAGACGCCGCGGATCGCCAGCTTGGCCAGGTCGCGCGCCTCCGCGGTGCGGTTGCGGCTCGCGATCCAGGCCGCCACGCTCTGCTGGTCGAGCGTCTCGGCGTCCGGAGCGTTCCAGGGCTCCTGCACAGGCACCCGGGAGGCCGTGTTGTTGATGGCGAGGATCGTGGCCTCGAGCTCGACGAGGGCGGCCGGGTTCGCGGGCGGGATGTCCCCGGCATAGGTCTTCCGCTGTCCGTCGCGGTAGTAGACGCTCTTGCCCTGCGCGTAGGTCTCGAAGGTGGCGACGCCCAGCTCGCGGGCCAGCGCCAGCACCTTGTCCTGGCCCGGGCCGGCCCACTGCCCGCCCAGCTCCGCGACCTCGCCCTTGCCGAGGTGGTGGTCGAAGTTGCGCCCGCCGACCCGCTTGCGCGCCTCGAGGATCAGCACCGAGTGCCCGGCGCGGCGGATCTCGCGCGCCGCGGTCAGTCCCGCCAGCCCGGCGCCCACCACGATCGCGTCGTAGCGCTTGACGCGCTTGCGGTGGCGGCGCTTCTTCTTGCTGGGCTTGGCCTCGGCGTCGTCGGCATCGCCGAGCCGGCCCGTGGCGAGCCCGAGCGCCCCGGCCAGGCCGGCGCCGATCGCTTGCCTGCGGCTGATCTCAGGCACGGCCGGCAGACCGTACCGGCGGGGAGCCGCGCGCGTGCCAGGTCCCCGGGAGCGCCGAACGTCCCTCGCTTGCCCCTATAGGGGGTACTCAGGGACGTTCGGCTACCCGGGCCGGCCTACTACCCAGCCGTCGTGCGTCGCGCTGCCTCTGCATCGTCGGCCTGGCCGAGCCTGCCCGCGGCGAGCCCAGCGGCCCAAGCAGCGAACGTCCCTGGTGGCCGGCTGGGACCGGCCTTGCGGGACGTTCAGCGGGGTTTGCTCTCGAAGAAGTCGCGCATCGCGGCGTGCACCTCGCGCGGGCGCTCGAGCTGCGGAACGTGGCCGCAGTCGAGCTCGACGTGGCGAGCCGCGGGCAGCACCCGCTCCACGTGCTTCATGAAGCTGATCGGGACCAGGCCGTCCTGGCGGCCCCAGACGAACATCGAGTCCGGGGCGAGCGCCGCCAGCCGGGTCCAGAAGCCGTCGTCCCCGTGCGGTTCGTCCAGGTAGATGTTGCGGGCGGCGGCGTAGAAGGCTGCTCGGCCGCGCGGGGTGAGGTAGGCGCGAAGGAACTCGTCGACCCCCGCCGCCGCCCAGCCGTCGGCGGCGCCCGGGATCAGCCCGCGGACGATCCGCTCGACCACCGGCCGCGGCGCCACCTGGAGCAGCCCGAGCTCGGGCCGGAGCGCCCTGACGAACAGCGCCCAGCGCCGGTCGCGTAGCCAGGCAAGGGCCGGGCTGAGCAGCACGATCCGCTGCGCCCGGTCCGGCGCCGTCAGGCCGAGCTCGATCGCCACGCGGCCGCCCATGCTGTTGCCCACCAGGTGGGCGCGCTCGATCCCGAGCTCATCCATCAGCGCGGTGACCGACCGCGCGAACCAGGCCGAGTTGTAGGGCGCGGCGATGGGCTTGTCCGAGTCGCCGAAGCCCGGCAGGTCGAGCGCGATCACCCGGTACGAGTCGGCGAGGGCGGCGATCGTCGGCAGGAACGAGGCTTTGGTCCCGCCGAGGCCGTGCAGCGCGACGACCGGGTGGCCGCTGCCGGCCTGCATCGTCGAGATCGACCCCACGGAGGTCTTGACCGACTCGAACCGCAGCCGCCCCGGCTCGGTGATGCCGCTCGTGGCAGCGAGGAGGCCGACACCCAGGTGCAGGTTGGAGCGGACGCTCAGCCGGCCGCGGCGGAAGGCGTCCATCCCGCCGCGGATGTCCCGGGCAACCTTCTCCCAGGTGGCGCGGTCGGCGCTGAGCAGAGCGTCGGGCTCGAACCCGTCGAGCGGCGGCTCGAGCCAGGCGTGGGCTCCGCGGATGACGACGTCCGACGACTGGCCGTCGGTCACAGCCAGCCGGATCCGCGCGGCCCGTTCCCGCAGGTCGATCACGTGCGGGTCGAACCGCTCGAGCAGCTCGTTGAATACGTCGGGGGGACTCGGGACCTGGGCAGCCGTGCCGACGGTCATCGGCCGGGAGTCTTAGCAGGAGGAGAGGCGGTCACCCGCCGCCTTTACCAGGCATCGGGGCGATTCATGCATCCGAATGTCTAGGGCCTCCCGTGCTCGAGATCCGTCCAAGTCTGCTTCTCCCAGGGGGGAGAGGGCCCGCCCGGAAGGCGGCGGTAGGCGTCCCGGTCGAGCGACTCGATCGGGATCAGGCGCAGTCCCTCGGGGGTGCTCGTCCGCTCGTGCAGGTCGACGCCGGGGATGCTCGGCCGGAAGCGCCGCCCGCGCCGCTTGCCCGGGATGTGCCCGGCGTGACTGCCGCGCGACACCCGGCTCCAGCCGCTGGCCTCCACCCAGCGGTTGCGGCAGCTCATCCACTTGCACGACTGCCAGTGGCCGTGGGCGCTCGAGCGCGCCCAGACGCTGCCATCGGGGTCGATCCGCACGACGGCCACCTCCCAGTCGTCGAGGTGGTAGCCGGGGTAGTCGCGGAAGAAGCGCAGCGCGCTGTGGTTCCAGACCGCGTCCGAGCCGGCGAAGGTGCTGTTGGAGTCGGGGTAGTAGAGCCAGTAGGCGATGTAGAGCCGCCCGTGCGAGCGCCAGCGCTGGGTGAAGACGCTCGTCTGGGCGCGGCGCGAGGGGTAGTGGACGTCGAGGTCGCGGTCGTCGGGCGCGTCGGCGCACGAGTGGCGGCGGCAGCGGCGGTAGTCGACCGGGACCGACGGCTCGCCGGGCTCGTAAACGAGTCCGGGCGCGTAGGCCCGCGCGAGGGCGGCGTCTCGCTTGCCATACGCGCGCGCGAGGGCGATGTCACCGTCATGACAGCCGCCGCGGATCGCGCAGACGATCCGGTGAGCGAGGAAGCCACCGAAGGAGCGGCCGTCAACCCGCGGGACCAGCGTGACCAGGCCGCCGAAGACCAGCGAGGCCAGCATCACCAGCCCGATCCACTCGACGCTCGCCTGTCCCCGCTCGGATCGCATGTGGCTGACCGTAGGGTTGGGCGGCGCACGGGTGGGTGACGAACGTGACCAGTTCGCGAAAGCTCGGCCCCGCGATCGCGTAGTTTGTATGTGCCCCGGGCCGGGGAATCCGGGGCAGTCGATGCCGGAGGGATCAAAAACACACCCGCGAGTAGGCCTCGTGCTGGGCGCGGGTGGCGTACTCGGAGGGGCCTGGCATACGGGAGCCCTCCACGCGATCGCACAGGAGACCGCCTGGGACCCGGGGAGCGCCGACCACGTGATCGGCACCTCGGCCGGCTCGGTGATCGGCTGCCTGGTGGCGGCCGGCGTGCCGCCCTGGTTCATGGTCGCCCACTCCGCAGGCGAGAGCTTCGACGGGCTGAACGGGCCGGACGGGCGCCCCGCCTCGGAAGCCGACCGCGCCGGCGGTGGCAGCTTCCAGTTCGAGCGCGGCCTGCCGCTCGGTCCGGGCTCGATCCGCATGGCCCTGACCGCCCTGTCGAACCCGCTCAGGCACACCCCGCTCCAGCTCCTGGCGGGCTGGCTGCCGGCGGGGCTTTTCTCAACCGACTCGATCAAGGAGACTGTCCGCCGCGCGGTGGCCGGGCGCTGGGTCGAGCACCAGGCCTTCTGGGCCGTGGCCTGCGACTACGGCTCCGGGAAGCGGATCCCGTTCGGCCGGGTCGACGCGCCGACCGCCGACGTGAGCGACGCCGTGGCGGCCTCGTGCGCCATCCCCGGCTTCTTCCGCCCGGTCGAGATCGGAGGCCGCCGCTACGTCGACGGGGGCGTCTGCTCGGCCTCCAACGTCGACCTGCTGGCCGGCACCGGACTCGACCTGATCATCTGCCTGTCGCCGCTGTCCTCGCGCGAGCGGGTCGGCGGGCTGCACCCGTTCGACCGCTTCGGCGACGCCTCGCGTGCCGCCAACGGCCGCCGGCTCGGCCACGAGATCAAGAAGGTCCGCCGCTACGGGACCGACGTCGTTGTGATCCAGCCGACGGCCGCGGACCTCGAGGTGATGGGCCGCAACCTGATGAGCTCGGAGCGGCGCCAGCTCGTGATCGAGACTGCAACCCGCACCGTCCGCGAGCAGCTGAACAAGCCGGAGATCCGCGCGAAGCTGGCCGACCTCCCGGAGGGCGAGCCGCACAAGCTTGCGCGGCCCGAGGGGCCCGCGTCCGAGTGGCCCAGGATGAGGCCGGTGAGGCGCGCCGCATGAGCGACGGCACCCGTACCCGTAGCCGCCGCCAGAGCTCCAATGGAGCCGGGCCCGACGGGAAGGCCGACGGCGAGGCGCGGGACCGGGTCGACCAGGCGCTCAGGCCGGGCCTCAGCATCGCCAGCGCCCTGCGGACGGCGGGCAGGATCGGCGCCGACCTCGTAGGAGCCGTGGCCGCCCAGGCGCAGTCGTCGGTCCCGCGGGCGGATCTCGACGAGCGCGACCCGGACTACATACGCGAGTCCTTGCCCGGCATGTGGATGCTGGCGAGCCTCTACTTCCGCGCGGACGTCCGCGGCCTGCACAACATCCCCGAGGAGGGTCCGGTCCTGCTCGTCGGAAACCACTCGGGCGGCAACCTCACTCCCGACACGGGCGTCTTTACCCTCGCCTTCAGCACCTACTTCGGGGTCGAGCGCCGCTTCTACCAGCTCGCCCACAACCTGGTGCTGACGATGCCCGGGCTCGGCTTCCTGCGCAGGTACGGCACCGTCGCGGCCACCCCCGAGAACGCCAACGAGGCGCTCGAGTCGGGCGCCGCGCTGCTCGTCTACCCGGGCGGCGACTACGAGGTTCACCGGCCGAGCTGGGAGACCGCGAAGGTTGACTTCAACCGGCGCAAGGGCTTCATCCGGCTGGCCCTCGAGAAGGACGTGCCGATCGTGCCGGTCGTCTCGGTGGGCGGCCAGGAGACGGCGCTCTTCCTCTCGCGCGGGGAGCGCCTCGCGCGCCTGCTCGCGCTCGACCGCATGTTCCGGCTCAAGGTCCTGCCCATCTCGCTGGCGATCCCGTGGGGCCTGAACGTGGGCGACATGCTGGGCCACTGGCCGCTCCCGGCCAAGATCACCGTCGAGGCGCTCTCGCCGATCCACCTGCGCGAGGAGTTCGGCGCGGAGCCGGACCTCGACGAGGTCTACGACGAGGTGGTCGACCGCATGCAGATGTCCCTCACCGCGCTCCAGGCGGAGCGCCGGCTCCCCCTGGTCGGCTGATGCGGGTCGAGAAGCAGATCCGGATCGAGGCCGGCCCGGACGAGGTCTGGGACGTCGTCGGCGACCCCGGGAACTGGCCCCGCCTGATCCACGGCATAACGCGCTTCGACCGCCAGGACGACCTCGACGAGCCCGGGGTCGGCTCGCGCTACTCGATGCGGATGCGCGTGGGCTCGGCCGACGTCGGCGGGCTGATCGAGCTCGTGGAGTACGACGAGAAGCGCGACATGGCCTGGACGAGCATCACCGGCATCGACCAGCGCGGCCGCTGGCGGCTGCGCGAGGCGGGCGGCGGCGGAACGACCGTGACCCTGCGGCTGAGCTACGACGCCCCCGGCGGCGTGCTCGCCACGCTCGCGGACCGCCTGTCCGCGCCGATGGTCGCAAGCAACCTCGAGCAGAGCCTCGAGAACCTGAGACGCGAGATAGAAGGGAGCGGCGGATTGACCGAGGAGGGGATGGGGCTCGCGGGCCGGATGGCCTACAACGTTGGCAGCGCGAGGATCCTGGTGGAGCGCGGAGTGGTCCGCCCGATGCGGCCGGACCGGCTCGTGAAGGTGCTGAGCACGCTCGCCAAGTGGGGCCGCAGCCCGGCTGCGGGCTACATCGCGATGGCGCAGCAGTACCCCGACGAGCCGTCGGTGGTCGACGAGCTCGGGGCGCTCACGTTCCGCGAGGTGGACGAGCGCACCAATCGCCTGGCGCACTCGCTCTCCGACGCGGGCGTCAAGGAGGGCGACGGCGTGGCGATCATGTGCCGCAACCACCGCGGCTTCATCGACGCCACGGTCGCGGTGTCCAAGCTGGGCGCGGACTCCCTCTACCTCAACACCGCGTTCGCGGCCCCGCAGCTGACCGAGGTGGTCAAGCGCGAGAAGCCGATCGCGATCATCTACGACGAGGAGTTCGCCGGGCTGCTCGAGGACGCGGGCAAGCGGCGCAAGCGCTTCGTCGCCTGGCACGACGAGGAGAAGACCGCCGATCCGAACCTCGACGAGCTGCTGGCGGCGGGCCAGGACGAGGGCGTCGTCCCGCCGGAGCGCGAGGGCCGCGCGGTGATCCTCACGAGCGGCACGACCGGGACGCCGAAGGGCGCCTCGCGCGGCTCGCCGCAGTCGCTCGACCCCGCCGTCTCGCTGCTGTCGAAGATCCCGCTCAACACCCGGCACGTCTCGCATATCGCCGCGCCGCTGTTCCACTCCTGGGGCTTCGCGCACTTCACGCTGGGGCTGATGCTCGGGTCGACCTACGTCCTGCGGCGCAAGTTCGACCCGGAGTCCTGTCTGGCCGAGGTCTCGCGCCACCGCTGCGACTGCCTCGTCGTGGTGCCGGTGATGATGCAGCGGATCCTCGAGCTGCCCGACGAGACGCTGCACAAGTACGACGTCTCGTCGCTCGAGGTGGTCGCGGCGTCCGGCTCGGCGCTGCCGGGCGACCTCGCCACCCGCTGGATGGACCGCTTCGGCGACACGCTCTACAACCTCTACGGCTCGACCGAGGTCGCCTGGGCCACGATCGCCACGCCGGAGGACATGCGCGCCGCTCCGGGCACGGCCGGCCGGCCGCCGCGCGGGACCGTGGTCAAGCTGTTCGACGAGCGCAGCGCCGAGGTGCCGCCCGGCGACACCGGCCGCATCTTCGTCGGCAACGAGATGCTGTTCGAGGGCTACACCGGCGGCGGCGTCAAGGACGTGATCGACGGGCTGATGGCGACCGGCGACGTGGGCCGCATGGACGAGGCCGGCCGCCTCTTCGTCGAGGGCCGCGACGACGAGATGATCGTGTCGGGCGGCGAGAACGTGTTCCCGAAGGAGGTCGAGGACCTGCTCTCGCGCCACTCCGCGGTCGCGGACGCGGCGGCGATCGGCGTGGACGACAAGGACTTCGGCCAGCGGCTGAGGGCCTTCGTCGTGCTCCAGAAGGGCAAGAAGGCGAGCGAGGACGACCTGAAGGGCTACGTCAAAAAGAACCTCGCCCGCTACAAGGTGCCGCGCGAGGTCGTCTTTGTCGACGAGCTGCCGCGCAACGCGACCGGCAAGGTGCTCAAGCGCGAGCTCAAGGAGCTGGAGCCGGAGGGCGCCTCGAAGTAGCGCCCCCCGGCTTGCCGCTCAGCTAGCTGCAGGCGTTGGCCGGCGTGGCCCTCCCGCAGGTGTTGCGGGAGAACTTCACGGCGCCGACCTTGTCCCAGTCGATGTCGAAGGGACGGTTCCTGGCCAGGACGTTGCGCGAGACGACGTCCTTGGTAGGCGCGGTCCCCGAGGTGAGGCTCGCTCGCCTCAGGATGATCCCGCCGGAGATCACCGTGTCGTGCAGGTGACGGTTGCCCGTGACCCGGTTGCGCGTGACCTTGGTGTGATTCGCACCGCTGAGGGCGATGCCGATCCCGGACAGCGCCGGAGTGCCCTCGTCCGCGTCGGGCGCGCACGCCCGGTTGTTCTTCGAGACGCGGTTGCGGCTCAGCGTCCAGTGTCCCGCGGGGCCCGGCGCGTCGGCGAGGACCCAGATCCCCAGGCAGTTGCCGGAGATCCGGTTGCGGCTGGCGGTCCCGCGCGACGCGCTCCGGACGAACAGGCCGGAGCCGTGGTTGTTCGTGATGCGGTTACGGGTCACCACGGCCCGCGCCGACGGGGAGTCGCCGACGTAGAGGCCGGCCTCGCCCTTGTTGCCGGAGACGACGTTGCGCTCCATGCGCGTGCGCGTGCTGGTGTTGCTGAACGCGCCGTACTCGCCGTTCTTCGACAGCGTGTTGTGGTCGATCCGCAGCCGGGTCGTGCCGAAGCCGAAGATCCCGTTGCTCTTGAAGCCGGTGATCTTGAAGCCGGTGATCCGGTCCGACCTGGCCTGCCTCAGCACGGGCGGCGGGTTGTCGCCCACCGGGGCGCCGAGCCGGCCGGCCACGCAGATGCCGGTGATGTCGCCCATCGAGTTGCAGAGCGTGGGCGTGACCGTGGCCGCGGGCTTGAGGACCGCGTGGTGGCCCTTGAGGGTCACCCGGTCCTTGTCGATCAGCTGCAGGAACTCCTTGTAGGTCCCCTTCCGTACGGAGACGGTGTCGCCGGGCTGCGACTTGTCGATCGCGGCCTGGATCGACTCGCCCGGCTTGACGACGCGGGTTGTCGCCGCCGCGGGCATGGCCGCGGCGAGCACCGCCGCAACAGCCAGGGCGGCGGTCACGAGACAACGTGACGTTCGAGACATGCGTGCTCCCTTTCTCAGGTTCCGGCTGAGGGTTTCCGGGAGCACCCGCCGGCCCACATAAATTTCGGTGCGTGGTCGCCGTCTCTCTGGGTACGCGCCCCGTGAGGAGAGCAACTGGGAAGGAGTCCAACCCATGAGTACCGGAGTGATCATCGTCATCGCCGCGATCGCGCTCGTCGCGATCGTCGTGCTTTTGGTGGCGGCAAGGGAGGGTCGCCGGAAGCGTCATGACACGCGCCGGCGGCAGGCACGGGAGATCCGTCGCGAGGCCGAGGTGGCCCGTGCGCGGGCCGACCGCACCCACGCGGAGGCGGAGGAGAAGGCCGCGCGGGCGCGGCGTGAGGAGGCCGCCGCGCGCGAGCAGTCCGCGGCCGCCGACGAGCGCCGGCGCGAGGCGGAGGAGCGCCATATCGAGGCCGCCCGGACGGACCCGGACGCCGACGAGGATGAGGTGCGCAGCCGCTTCGAGCGTGGCCAGGAGGAAAACGGCCGCGACGAGCAGGCGGACCGCGAGCAGGTGAGCGGCCGCCGCTACGAGCGCTAGCCCGCTCGGCACATAACGCTCCGAGGCCGCGCCGCGGCCTGAAAAAAAGGGCCCCGTCCCCTTTCTTTCAGGTTGATCGGCGCGGCCTCTGAGTTCAAGGGACCGGCTCGGCGGTCCGATGATTCTCCTGTTGGAAAGCCCCCCGCTGGACATCGCGACCGAGCCGCAGGACGGCACGACGGCGACCGCGCTCCGCGGCGTGGCTCGTCTGCTGTCTGAAACGCTCGAGGCGGCCGGCCCCGATGCCGCTCGCGCCGCGGTGGCGGCCGAGGCGCACGCCCTCTTCGACGCGTCGGTCGTGGTGATCGCGTCGATCGGGCGCGACGAGCGCTCGATCGAGCCCGTGATCCGCGAGCCGGACACCGGCACGCCCTGGCACACGCTGTCGCTCGAGGACTGCCCCGAGCTCATCGACCTCGCGGGGGGCCGCAGCCGGAGCGCGGTGCTCGAGGGCATGCAGCTGCGCTCGGCGGAGCGCCTCGGCGCGGTCGACTGCGAGCGCGTGCTCGCCCTGCCGCTCCGCTCCCGCTCCGGGATCCGCGAGCTCCTCCTGGTCGGGCGTTCCGAGCGGCCCTTCGAGCAGGAGGAGATCGAGGCCGGATCCGTCTTCGCGGACGCCGCGGGCTCCCGCCTCGGGGAGCTCCGCGACGCCCAGCAGGTGGCCGCGCAGCACGCGCAGCAGGGCGCGCTGGTCCGCGCCGCCGAGGCCCTGAACGAGGACCTGAACGTGCCGCGACTGTTGTCGGCGATAGGGCGCGAGGCCGCTGCCGTCCTCGGAGCCGAGCTGGCGGCTGTCTGGGTCGGCGACGAGGAGCAGGGCGTTCGCATGGAGGCCATCCACGGATTCCCGGAGGACGTGATCGGCTACCGGATGCCACCCGGTAGCGGCGTGGCGGGCAGGGTCGCCCAGACCGGCCGCTCGATGGTCGTCAACGACTACCGCAGCATCGCCCCGCCGGACTCCCCGTTCGGGCGGGTGGAGTGCTGCATCGGCGTGCCGCTCCACAGGAAGGGAAAGCTGCACGGGGTGCTTGCCGTCGGCTACGAGCGCCAGTACGTGGCCGGCGAAACCGAGCTGCTGCTGCTCGAGTCCTTCTCCCAGCTCGCGGACGTGGCGCTGCGCAACGCGAGCGAGCAGGCCGGGCTGGCCCGGGCCGCCCGCACCGACAGCCTCACCGGATGCCTGAACCACGCAACGCTGCACGAGGTGCTGCACCAGGAGATCGAGCGCTGCGAGCGCACCGGCAGCCTCCTGTCCTTCGCGCTGATCGACCTCGACGACTTCAAGCTGGTCAACGAACGCCATGGCCACCCGGCGGGTGACGAGGTGCTGCGGCGGGTGGGGCAGGCGATCGAGCAGGCCGCGCGCACCTACGACCAGGTGGCTCGCTACGGCGGCGACGAGTTCGCGCTCGTGCTGGCCGACGCCGCCGAGCACGAGGCCGCGGACGTGACGAGGCGGGCACTCGAGCGGCTCGCCGGCTCGGTAGCCGGCCTGGAGCTCGAATCCGAGCCCGCTGCCACCGCCGGCGTGGCCGAGTGGGAGCCGGGCATGTCCGCATCCGAGCTCGTGGCGCGCGCCGACGAGGCGCTTCTCGGCGGCAAGCGCAGCGGCTACCGGGGCAACGCCGCGGTGGCCTCGGAGATGGACGGCAGCGCCACCGCCGTCGTGCGCGCCCTGCGCCCGGCCGAGCCTTCCGCGGCGGCGCCGCTCCGGCCGGTCGAGACGCCCGCGCCGGCCGGCAACCGCGAGCAGGTCGAGCGCCTCCGCAAGCGCACGCGCCAGCTCGCGCTGGCCAACGCCCTCGGGATGCGCATCGCCGCAATCGACACCCCTGACCAGCTTCTCGACGCCGCCGTGGAGGAGCTCCAGCGGGCCTTCGGCTACTACATGTGCGCGATCGCGCGCATCCGCGAGGACGGCTACGTCGAGCTCGTGGCGGGTCGCGGGAAGCCGTTCGAGCGTCTCGGCGACCGCAAGATCTCCCAGCCGCTGGAGGCGGGCGTGATCGGGCGGGCGCTGCGCGAGCGACGGCCGATCGTGGTCAACGACGTGATGCTCGACGCCGACTACCGCTCGGTCGAGGAGAGCTCCGAGTCGCGCGCCGAGCTCACCGTGCCGCTGTGGGTGGGGGGCGAGCTGTGGGGTGCCATCAACGTCGAGCAGGACCAGCCCGACGCGTTCGACGAGGACGACCTGCGCCTGCTCACCACGATCGCCGACCAGGTGGGCCTGGCCCTGCGCTCGACGACGCTCTACGAGCAGCTAGAGCGCGCCTACCTCGGCACCGCCGAAGCGCTCGCCGCGGCGCTCGAGGCCAAGGACTTCGCCACCGCCAGCCACTCGCAGTCGCTGGTCCGCCGGGTGGAGGGCGTCGGCGCGAAGCTCGGCATGACCGAGCGCGAGCTGCGCGTAGTCCGCTACGGAGCGGTCTTCCACGACATCGGCAAGATTGCGATCCCGGAGGCGATCCTGAACAAGCCCGGGCCGCTCAGCGAGGAGGAATGGGTGGTGATGGAGCGCCACACGATCGTCGGCGAGCAGATCCTGGCGCCGGTCGAGTTCCTGCGCGAGGTGCTGCCGGTGGTCCGCCACGAGCACGAGCGCTGGGACGGCGGCGGCTACCCGGACGGCCTCAAGGGCGAGCAGATCCCGCTCGGCTCCCGCGTGATCCTCGTCTGCGACGCCTACGACGCGATGACGAGCGACCGCTCCTACCGCCGCGGCATGCCGCATGAGCAGGCGATCGCCGAGCTGAGGAGCAACGCCGGCACGCAGTTCGACCCGCAGGCCGTCGAGGCGCTGCTCGACGTGCTCGAGGTCGAGCGGGCGGCGGGCGCGGACTAAACCGCGCCCGAGATTGGCCGAACGTCCCTGGGTGGCCCCTATAGGGGGTAGTCCGGGACGTTCGACGGTGTCGGGCGGGCTGGCTAGCCCGCGCCGTGCGCCAGCTCGACCAGCGTCCGGACGCCGAATCCCGAGGCGCCCTTGCCGACGTAGGAGCGGCTCATGCCCCAGGCGGTGCCGGCGATGTCCATGTGCACCCAGGGTTTGTCGTCCACGAAGCGCCGCAGAAACTCGGCGGCGGTGATCGAGGACGCCTTGCGGCCCTCGGGCGCGTTGGTGATGTCCGCGTACTCGCCCTTCACGAGGTCCTCGAACTCCTTGTGGAAGGGCAGCCGCCAGCCGAGCTCGCCGGTCGCCTTGCCGGCCTCCTCGACGGTGTGGCACCAGTCGTCGTCGTTCGAGAAGAGGCCCGCGTAGGTGCCGCCCAGGGCGACGATGATCGCCCCGGTGAGTGTGGCAAGGTCGACGATCCGCTCGACTCCCTGCTCGACGGCGTACGTCAGGGCGTCGGCGAGGATCAGCCGGCCCTCGGCGTCGGTGTTGTTGATCTCGATGGTGGTGCCGTTCATCGCGGTGACGATGTCGCCGGGGCGCATGGAGCGGCCGCTCGGCATGTTTTCGGTGGAGGGCACCACGCCGGTCACCGTCACCGGAAGCCCGAGCTGGGCGATCGCGCCGAGCGACTCGATCACGGCGGCGCCGCCCGACATGTCGAACTTCATCTCGTGCATCTTGGCGCTGGGCTTGATCGAGATTCCGCCGCTGTCGAACGTCACGGCCTTGCCGACGAAGCCGAGGTGGGGGCCGCTGTTGCCGCCCGTGTAGCGGAGGACGATCAGGCGCGGCTCGGCGTAGGTGCCCTGGGCAACGGCCGCGAAGGCGCCCATGCCGCGCTCGACGATCGCGTCACGGTCGAGCAGCTCGATCTCGAGCTTGTCGTGCTGCGCGGCGATCTCCGCCGCCCTCTCCGCCAGGAAGACCGGGTTGGCCACGTTGGACGGCAGGTTCTGCAGGTCGCGGGCCCTGTTCTGGGCCTCGGTCACGATCCGGGCGCGGTCGACCTCGTCCTCGGGCACGCCCTCGCCCGCGATCTCGAGCGACTCGACGCCGCCGTTGTCGTCGTCGCCGGACTTGAAGCGGTCGAACTTGTAGAGGCGCAGCAGCGTGCCCTCCACGAGCGGCCCGGCCACCCCGTCGGGCAGCGCCCAGGAGAGCGACTTCGCCCCGAGATCCCGGGCTCGCGCGGCAACGGCGGACGCCGCGACCCGCGCGCTCTCCGCGTCGAGCTCGTCGCGCTTGCCGAGGCCGGCGATCAGGACGCGCTTGTCGCCGGCGTGGGCCACGGCGACCTTGCCGCTCTTCGAGCTCGCCTCGCCGGAGTCGACGAGGGCCTGAAGGGCCGGGTCGTCGAGCGTCTCGCCCTCGAACAGAGGGACGACCCGGGTGTCGGCATCGGTGTCCTGCGGGGCGCCGCGCCGGGCGCTCACGGTGATCGGCGGCACGGCCGGTGAGACTAGCGGCGCACCGGGGTCGGGCGAACGGCGGCTGGGTAGGCGAGCGGGCCCCGGAAACCGCTTAGCGAGTCGTTTTGTAGGGCCTATGGCCCCCCTAGTCGACTTTCCGGACCGGAATCGGGCTCCGGAGAGGTGTCCAGAAACCATGGCCGCGGCTCAACCTGGGGCGGATGGCTCCCGAAAACAGGTCGCGAAAGGAGTCGAAAAAGGCAAACCCGTCGTGAGGCGGGGACGCAAAGTCAGAGGTCTCGCCAGGGACGGCGAGATGGCTCAGCTGCCGACTCGGACACCCGGTAATGGAGGTCTGAGTCAACATGCATTTCCTCAAGAACGCGCGCCGCGCTGCGGGAGTCACCGTCGCGGTCGTTCTTTGCTTCGCGGGCACCGCCTGGGGCAAGGAGCCGACCGAGACCGCCGCCTCGCGGGAGTCGTGCGTGCACCCACTGATCGAACAGCCGTTCACCACGTTCGGCGATATGAGGGACTACGTCCTGGCTCCCGGAGGGTCCTTCGACGACCCGTCGGCGCCCGGCTGGGACCTCGACGGAGGCGCCGCGGTAAGTGACGGGGCGCTCGATCTGCCGGTCGGAGCTTCGGCAACCACCCCGGCGATGTGCGTCGATCTCAACTACCCGACGATGCGCTTCCTCGGGCTGCAGAAGACCAAGCGCGACGCCGACATCGACGTCGAGGTCCTCTACCCGGACGCCGAGGATCACGCGCTGGAGTGGCACAAGGCCGGGTCCGCGCAGGTCAAGCGGGCGGATGAGTGGGAGCCGACCCCGGACGTCAAGCTCTCACCGGAGCGCGGCGGCAAGTTCGCGGGTGGGCGCCCGGTCGCGCTTCGCTTCACCAACGACAGCAGGAAGAGCAACTGGCGGATCGACAACGTCTACGTCGACCCGCGCAGGCGGTAGGCGTCAGCTACCCCGTCGGGCAGCCGCGGGCCTCGAAGGCGGTCTCGTCTTTCAGGTACCGCGCCGACGGGTAGTACGGCCCCATCGTCTCGAGCTCCTTGCCGGGCTCTGCGATGTTCGCCGTCGCCTCAGTGAACGAGGCGGCGGCGAGCATCTGCCTGTACACGAGGATCGCGTGCGTGGCCGGGCCCCAGGGGATCCAGGCGACGCCGCATTCGGGCCGGGCGTTGGACGGGCGGTGTTCGCTGGTGGACACCACCACGGTGTAGTTGCCGTCCGCGTCGACCGGGATCTCGTCGTCCGGGTGGCAGCCGATCACCCGCTGTGAGCCGGGCTCGTACTGGCAGAAGGAGAAGTAGCGCGTCTGGACGCCGCCCGGGAAGACCTTGGCGCCGCCGCGGGTGTCGGGGAAGGTCGGCGCCCTGCCCTTGACAACCAGCACCTCGCCGAAGCCGCGGGAGGTGGGGGCGAAGACGTAGTCGATGTCGCGGTTGGCGAAGATCCCCGGCGCCACCGGCATCGCCTCGGTCACCGGGCCGTGCAGGTCCTGGCCGGTCTCGTTGTCGAGCATCACGTCGGTCACGGTCCGCGCCAGGTTCACGTAGAGGCGCCAGTTGGGCGGGTTGCGCCCTGGGTAGCCGTCACCGTCGTCGGTCGGGTCGGGCAGGCCGGGTGCCCCGGCCACCGCCTGGTTGAGCTGCTGCGGGTACGGCGCCTGGGCCTCGCGGCAGGCGGTCGGCGTCACGGCCCCGCCGCTCCCGTTCGCCGGCTCGACGCTCAATCTCGGCAGCGGCACGCCGCCCTTGGCGTCTCGTCCCCTGTCCGGCATGTAGACGCGCAGGAGAAGCGTCCCCTGTGGCGAGTCCCCGCTGTAGATCGTGTTCGGCTTGGGGCGGGCGGGTGCCTTGCCGAACTCCACGAAGGCCGTGTAGTGCCGCCGCTCGCTCGTCCGGTCGGCTCCCGCCAGGAACGGGTTGGTGCTGCCCGCGTCCGCCTCGAGCTCCTGATCGTTGAGCCCGGAGATCGGCTTCGCCTGGCTGTCGTAGAGGTTCCATGACGTGTAGCGGGCGTAGGGGAAGTCGGCCTCGATCCTGATCCGCGTGCCCGGGACAGCCGTGTAGTGGACGCCCCAGTAGACGGCGTTCGTGTCGACCGCGAGCGTGTTGGTGATGCTCGAGTCGAGCCGCGTCAGGGCGAACGGGCAGGTGGTGTCGACCCCCTGCGCCTGGGCGGCGGAGGTGCTGAACAAGACGGCTATGACGGCCCCTGCGACCGCCAAGGCTCGGCGCATCCCGTCGGTATCGTTGCGGGTTCCCGACCAGGAGACAACTCCCAACCATGCCCAAGACAGTGATCCTCGGTGCCGCCCGTACGCCCTTCGGCAAGATGGGCGGCGGACTGTCGTCGCTCGAGGCGCCCGACCTCGGCGGAACCGCCATCGCCGCCGCTCTCGAGCGGGCCGAGGTGGCGCCGGACCAGGTCGAGGGCGTGGCCTTCGGGCAGGTGCTCCAGGCCGGCCAGGGGCAGATTCCCTCGCGCCAGGCTCAGATCAAGGGCGGCATCCCGAAGGAGGTGCCCTCGGAGACCGTCAACAAGGTCTGCGCCTCCGGCATCCGCTCGGTCGGGATCCTCGACCAGGCCGTCCGCGCCGGAGACATCGACGTGGCCGTCGGCGGCGGCATGGAGTCGATGTCGCAGGCCCCCTACCTGCTCCCGCAGGCCCGCTTCGGCTACCGCATGGGCGACGCCAAGGCGCTCGACGCGATGGTCCACGACGGGCTCACCAACCCCTTCAGCGGCAAGCACATGGGCGCCGAGGCCGACGCGGTCGGCGAGGAGCTCGAGATCACCCGCGCCGACATGGACAAGTGGGCGCTGCGTTCGCACGAGAAGGCGATCGAGGCCACCGACGAGGGCCGGCTCCCCGAGGAGATCGTGGCGGTCACGGTCAAGTCGAAGAAGGGCGAGTCGACGGTCGAGGTCGACGAGGCCCCGCGCCGCGAGAGCACGCTCGAGTCGCTGGCCAAGCTGCCCGGCGCCTTCAACAAGGACGGCGCTCACACCGCCGGAAACGCGCCGGGCGTGAACGACGGCGCCGGCGCGCTGGTGGTCGCGAGCGACGAGTGGGCAAAGCGGGGCGACCGGCCGGCCCTGGCCACGATCGTGGCCCAGGCCGCCGTCGCGGACGACTTCCCCTACCTCGCGCGGACCCCCGCCAACGCGACCAAGGCCGCGCTCGAGAAGGCCGGCCTGAAGCTCGAGGACATCGACCTGTTCGAGATCAACGAGGCGTTCGCCTCGGTGGCGCTCAACTCGATGCGCATGCTCGGCGCCGACGAGGACAAGGTCAACGTCAACGGCGGCGCGATCGCGCTCGGGCACCCGATCGGCGCTTCCGGCGCGCGCATCCTGATGACGCTCATCGGCGAGCTGAAGCGCCGCGGCGGCGGCCTGGGCGTCGCCGCGATCTGCTCAGGCGGCGGTCAGGGCGACGCGATGATCGTCGAAGTGAACGGCGGCTAGGAAGCCACGTCCCGCGCCTGGCTGCCCTGCGGGGCCCAGGCGTTGTGCGCGTCGTAGTAGTCGACCTGCGGCTCGCCCGCGACGCCGACCTCCTCGACGGCGCCCTGGATCCGCGAGCCCATCGCGCTCTCGAAGGCCTCCTGCGAGTCCCAGACGTCGACGACGCGCATGGTGCCGCCGTCGAAGCCGCAGAGGTGAAAACGCCCACCCGGGAGCGGATCGTTGTCGAGGTCCAGCTTGTCCATCACCGCGTCGTACTGCTCCGGGGTGACGCCGTCCCAGCGCATTGCCATGACAGTTGCCATTCGGTTCTCCTTCGGTCAGGGCCGCTGCGACCCTAACCTGACGGCCATGGCCGGTGCAGCTTTTTTCGATCTCGACAAGACGCTCATCGAGGGCTCGAGCGCCCTCCACTTCGTGCGGGCGGCATACAAGGCCGGGATGCTCTCGCGGCGGATGCTGCTGTCGAGCGCCTGGGCCAACGTCCGCTTCCGGCTCAACGGCTCGACCGACGAGCAGACCGATGAGCTCCGCCGCTGGGTGCTCGACCTGATCGCCGGCCAGCGCGAGATCGACCTCGCGCGGCTGGGTCCCGACGTGCTCGCGGGCGTCCTGCCGCTGGTCTACGAGGAGATGCTGCAGGAGGCGTGGGAGCACCAGGACGCGGGCCGGCCCGCCTACATCGTCACGGCAGCGTCGCAGGAGCTTGCGGCCGCGCTGGCGCGGGTGCTCGTCTTCAAGGGCGGGATCGGCATGCGCTCGGAGGTGCGCAACGGCGTGTACACCGGCGAGCCGGCGGGCCCCTTCACCTACCGGGAGGGGAAGGCCGTGGCGATCCGCCAGCTCGCCGGGGAGGAGGGCATCGACCTCGCGGAGTCCTACGCCTACTCCGACTCGGAGTCGGACCTGCCGATGCTGCGGGCGGTGGGCCACCCGGTGGCGGTCAACCCGGACGCGGCGCTCGAGCGCGTGGCACTCCAGGAGGGCTGGCGGATCATCCGCTTCGACACCCTGCGCCGGCGCCTGCGGCTGGGCGCGGCGGTGGGCGCGGGGGCGCTCGTCGCGGGCGGCGGCGGCTATGCGGTGGCGCGGCTGCGCCGCCCGGCGCGCTGGCGCCGCCTCGTCCGCCGCTGAGCAAGGCCGGCTGGCTTCCGGCCGTTCGTCATGTAACGATCGGCATTAGCTATATGTGGCCGCACGCTGAGCAGGTACTGAGGGAGGACGACACCGGGACCTACACGGTGCCGTCGCGCACCACCTACCCGCACCAGTGGAACTGGGACTCGGCGCTGATCGCGCTCGGCTGGGCGGAGCTCGACCCCGGCCGTGCCTGGACCGAGCTCGAAACGCTCATGGGCGCCCGCGAGGAGGCCACTGGGATGGTCCCTCACATCGCCTTCCACACGCGGCTGCCGGACCGGCTCGGGGGCCGCATGCGCGGCGTGCTGACGCAGTTCGCGCGGCCCAACCGCCGCTACATGCCGGGCCCGATCTGGTGGGGCAAGCGGGTGGGATTCGACGGCAGGCGGATCTCCGGGATCACGCAGCCGCCGGTGGCCGCCACGTGCATGCGGCTCCTGTTCGAGCGGCATCCCGACGAGCGCCGGGCGCTGGCGCTGCTCCAGCCGCTCGTCCGCTGGCACCGCTTCCTGATGGAGGAGCGCGACCCGCTCCACCAGAGCGAGCCGACGATCATCCACCCCTGGGAGACCGGCCGCGACAACGCGGTCGAGTGGGACCTGCCCCTGTGGCGCGTGATCCCGGAGGTGACCGTCCTCCACCGGCGCGACACCGAGTCGGTCCAGGCCGCCGAGCGTCCCACCAACGAGCACTACCGCCGCTACCTGACGCTCGTGCGCAAGGGCACCGCGAGCGACTGGCACCAGGAGCGGCTCGCCAAGCGGGGCGCCTTCCGCGTGCTCGACCCCGGCTTCAGCGCCATCCTCGCGCGTGCGACCGCGGACCTCACCTGGCTCGCGGAGACCCTGGGCGAGCACAGGCTCGCCGAGGAGAGCGCCCACGCCTCAGAGCACATCTCCTCCGCCCTCCGGGCCCGCGCAAGCTCCGACGGCCTTATCCGCGCGGTCGACCTGACCGACGAGACCGCGCTCGGCGTGACGAGCGCCGGCTCGGCGCTCTGCCTCCTCACCCCGGGCCTCGAGCGGCGGCAGGTGGAGGCCGCGCGCGACCTGGTGCTCGAGGGAGTGCTCGCCTCGCGCTTCGGAGTCCGCTCGCTCGACCGCGATCACACCGATCTCCAGCCGCGCAACTACTGGCGCGGGCCGGTCTGGGCCAACGTCACCTGGCTCTGCGCCCACGGCCTCGAGCTCCAGGGCGAGCCCGCGGCCGCCGCCACCCTCCGGGCGCAGATGCTCGAGGGCGTCGAAGCGGGCGGGATGCGCGAGTACTTCCTGCCGGACTCCGGCGAGGGCCTGGGCGCCGAGGACTTCGCCTGGACCGCCGCGCTCACCCTGCGCGAGCTGGCGGCGGCGGACACGGGCGCCGAAGCGGCTTAGGCCGGACGCTGCCCGGGTACGCGAACCACATGGTTACAGGCATCCTCATCGTCCTCGGCATCGCCCTCGCCGCGGTCCTGCTCGGCTTCGCCGCCCACGCCCTCCTGCACCGCTTCGGGCAGACGCGCCCGGAGATGCAGGAGCGCAAGCCCCAGCGGCCCGGCCGCGTGGGCAGGATCTCCAAGCAGGAAGGTCCGTAGGCTCAATCCGGAGGCCGGACGCCGAGTCGGCCTCAAGGGCGGAGCCGGATGCTCCGCCGAGGTATCCAACTAACCTTTGCCTGTGGCCGTTGAGCCCAGGCCTATGACCGACGCCGAGCGCTGGTTCCGGGAGAAGTACGCGCGGAACCCCGAGCGGGAGGCCCTCTTCACGACGATCTCCGGCGAGCCGGTCGAGCCGCTCTACACGTCGGAGGATCTGCCCGACCCCGAGCGGATCGGCTTCCCGGGCGAGTACCCCTTCACCCGCGGGGTCTACTCGTCGATGTACCGCGGCCGGCTCTGGACGATGCGCCAGTTCGCCGGCTTCGGCACCGCCGAGGAGACCAACGAGCGCTTCCGCTACCTGCTCGATCACGGCCAGACCGGCCTCTCGACCGCCTTCGACATGCCGTCGCTGATGGGCCACGACTCGGACCACGAGCGCTCGCTCGGCGAGGTCGGCCGCGAGGGCGTGGCCATCGACACGCTCGACGACATGCAGACGCTCTTCGGCGGCATCGACATGGGCGAGGTGTCGACGTCGATGACGATCAACGCCCCGGCGGCGATCATGCTCGCCTTCTACGTCGTCGCGGCGGAGGAGCAGGGCGTGCCGCCGGAGCAGCTCGCCGGCACGATCCAGACGGACATCCTCAAGGAGTACATCGCCCAGAAGGAGTGGTGCTTCCCGATCGACCCGGCGATGCGCCTCGTCATCGACATGATCGAGTTCTGCGCCGAGCGGATGCCGCGCTGGCACCCGATCTCGATCTCCGGCTACCACATCCGCGAGGCGGGCTCGACGGCGCAGCAGGAGCTCGCGTTCACGCTCAAGGACGGCTTCACCTACGTCGAGCAGGGGCTCGAGCGCGGCCTCGACGTCGACAGCTTCGCGCCGCGGCTCTCCTTCTTCTTCAACGCCCACATCGACTTCTTCGAGGAGATCGCCAAGTACCGCGCCGCCCGCCGCATCTGGGCGCGCGAGATGAAGGAGACCTACGGCGCCCGCGACGAGCGCTCGCTGCTCATGCGCTTCCACAGCCAGACCGCCGGTGTCTCGCTCACGGCGCAGCAGCCGCTCAACAACGTGGTGCGGACCGCCACCGAGGCGCTGTCGGCCGTGCTCGGCGGCACCCAGTCGCTGCACACCAACTCGTTCGACGAGGCGCTGGCGCTGCCCACCGAGGAGGCCGTGCGGGTGGCGCTGCGGACGCAGCAGATCATCGCCCACGAGACCGGCGTGACCAACACCATCGACCCGCTCGGCGGCTCCTACTTCATCGAGGCGCTCACGGACCGGATGGAGGAGGCGGCCTACGACTACTTCGCCAAGATCGACGAGCTCGGCGGCATGGTCGAGGCGATCAAGCAGAACTTCCCGCAGCGCGATATCGCGGAGGCCTCGTTCCGGCTCCAGGAGGAGATCGAGCGCCAGGAGCGGATCATCGTCGGCGTCAACCGCTACCAGCACGAGACCGGCGACGAGCTCGAGACCCTGCGCATCCCGCCGGAGCTCGAGCGCAAGCAGATCGGCCGCGTCCAGGCGGTTCGCGCGGGCCGCGACTCCGAGGCGGCCGAGCGCGCCCTCGGCGAGCTGCGCGAGTCGGCGGCCGCCGATCGCAATCTGATGGAGCCGCTGCTCGACTGCGCCCGCGCCCACTGCAGCGAGGGCGAGATCGTCGAGTCGCTGCAGAAGGTCTTCGGGACCTACACCGAGACGCCGGTGTTCTAGCTCCCCTCTGATTTCGAACCGCTCGCGGCTCGCGCACGTAGAGTGGAATACACGTGTCGAAGTACCTGGCCCCGCTGATCGTCGTCTACGTGCTGGTCGCCGCCCTCGTGCTGGTGGGCGCGCCGCTCGCGGCGGAGCAGGCGACTCCCAACGCGCCCAGCTCAGGCGAGGCGGGCCAGGCCGGGCAGGCCGGCGTGGAGACCACCACTCAGCCTCCGCCGGCCACCACCGCCCCCAACGGCCCGGCGCCCGCTCCTGCTCAGGCCCAGGCGCCGGTGCAGAGCGCGGCACCTCCGCCTACGGCGACCACCGAGGCTCCGTCCGCTCCGGTGGCCGTGGCCGCCGGGCCCGGCTCGGTGTCGATCGTCGACTTCGACTTCAGCCCTGGCACGATCACGATCAACGCCGGCGACACGGTCACGTGGACCAACACCGGCAGCCAGGGCCACTCGGCCACGGGGAGCGGCTTCGACACCGGCATCCTCTCCAAGGGCAAGAGCGGCTCGCACACCTTCACGACCCCCGGGACGTTCACCTACCACTGCACGCCGCACCCCTTCATGAAGGGCACCGTCGTCGTCAAGGCGGCGAGCTCGGGCGGCGGCGGCTCCGGCGCTGGCGGCGGCTCATCGACCGGTAGCTCGGCCGGCGCCGGCACGAGCGGCTCCAGCGCGGGCGGCTCGACCGCCTCGGGCTCGTCAGCCGGCTCCGGCTCGAGCGCGAGCGGCGGCGGCTCGGGTCTCCCGGCCACCGGGTCGGACGTCGCGATCCTCGCCGGTCTCGGCGTGCTGCTACTCGGTCTCGGCGCGGCGATCCGCTACCGCGCCGTAGCCGGCAGCGAGGTCAGTCGGCCCCAGCGCAGCCGGTAGACCCCGGGCGCTCGCAGCCGGAAGCGGACCATCCCGTCCTCGCGCGTGCGGAACGCCTTGCCCACCCGGCGCCAGGGCCCGCCGAGCGACCCCTGCTCGAGGCTCACGGTGCGCCGCCCGGAGCCCGTGCGGACGCGGCCGATCGCGTTGCGTCCGTCGATCCAGAAGGGGACGGGCCAGCCGTATAAAGAGAGCTTCGGCCGTCCGTCGGGCAGCACCAGCCCGGTCTGGTAGAGCTCGTCGTTGCTCCCGTCGCGGAGCAGGAACTGGCTGAACATCCGCACGTCGGGCCGGCGGTAGACGATCGCGGCCGCGTGGTTGAGCCAGACCGCCTGGAGCGGAAGCGGGATGCCCCGGTGCGGGTCGGGCGGGTTCGTCTCGTAGCCGAACTCCGTCACGTAGACCGGCCAGCGCTCCGCGATGCGGCCGCGGCGGCTCAGCGCGTCGAGCAGTGCGGAAAGGCGGGGGAGGTCGGAGATGCCGACGCTGTCCGGGTTCGGGTAGTGAAACTCCGGGGGGTGACGGTGCATGTAGGGATGGATGGCGAAGCCGTCGGCGCGGAGCGGCCGGTAGCCGCGGCACTCCGCAACCTTCAGCGGGCGCAGCGAGCGGTCGACACACGCCATCTCGCGCAGGAAGCGGAGCGGCGGGATGGTCCGGTAGGTGCCGGGCCGGTCGGCGCCACCGGAGCTGAGGCCGCCGATCAAGACCTTGTTCTGCTTCGAGACGCGCTTGATGGCCGCGTAGGCCTGCTCGTGCATGCGCCGGTACCAGTGGGCGGCGATCGGGAACCAGCCGCGCCCGCGGCGTTCCCACTGGGGAAGCAGGAAGCTCGTGTGGTTGGGCTCGTTCCAGGTCGTCCAGAGGTGGACCTGGGGGTAGCGCCGGGCGACCGCCTCGGCGAACTTGCCGAACTCGCCCGGGTCGGGCTTCCAGCGGAACTTGTCGGGCGCGCCGACGTCGCGCCGCACGGCCCAGCGCGGGGCCCAGAAGGCCACGTCGATCATCGCCCTCATGCCATGGCTCTGGACCGCAGCCACGGCGCGGTCGAGCGGCGCCCATCCGCTCGCGGGGTAGGCGTCGGGGTCGGCGGCATCGAAGTCCGGCCGCTTGCGGCTGCGCGGATCAGGGGCGATCACCCCCCAGCCGGCAGTGAGCCGCACCCGGTCGACCCCGATCGACTTCAGCTGCCCGGCGGTGCCGCCTGCGTCGCCGTACAGGAGCAGGGCGTCGTCCTGCACCTCGTCCTCGATGCCGGGGTGCTTGGGCGGCGCGGCCTTCTCGCTTCCGCAGCCGGCGGTCGCGAGGGCGAGCGCGAGCAGGGCAAGCAGCGGCCGCTTCACCGGGTGCAGAGTAGGCGCCGGAGGGCGCCCGCTCGATCAAGGGTGCGGGAGGGATGCCCGCACGGGGTAACCTCACCGGCCTATGGCCGAGGGGCGCAAGATCCGCGTTGTGGTCGCAAAGCCGGGTCTCGACGGGCACGACCGCGGCGCCAAGATCATCGCCCGGGCTCTCCGCGACGCGGGCATGGAGGTCATCTACACGGGCCTCCATCAGACCCCGGAGCAGATCGTCGAGACCGTGCTCCAGGAGGACGCCCACGCCGTGGGCCTGTCGATCCTGTCGGGCGCGCACATGACGCTCGTGCCCCGGATCGTCGAGCTGCTCAAGGAGCAGGGAGCCGACGACGTGATCGTGGTGGTCGGCGGCACGATCCCCAACGAGGACATCCCCGAGCTGAAGGAGCTCGGCGTGGCCGAGATCTTTACGCCGGGGGCGCCGATCCAGGGGATCGTCGACTACATCCAGGAGTCGGCTCCGGCATAGCTCCGCGGGCGTCCCTGCCCGCGTTCTTCTAGGCTGGGACGCCGCCGCGCTCGCGGTCGAGCAGCATCTCGGCGGTCTCCCGCAGCTGCGCGATCCGCTCCTCGCCGAACTCCTCGATCCAGCGCTGCTCGATGTCGGCGAAGATGCGCCGCCCCGCAAGAAGCGCCACGCGGCCGCGCTCGGTGAGGATGATCTTCTTGGCCCTGCCGTCCTCCGGGTCGGGCACGCGTCCCACGTAGCCGAGCCGCTCGAGGTCGGCCACCACCTCGCCCACGGCCTGCTTCGAGAAGCCCGAGCGCTCGGCCAGGTCGGTGAGCCGCGTCCCGTCTTCGTCGATGAAGCGGAAGACGCAGCCGTGGCCGGGCCGGATGTCCGAGAAGCCCTGCTCGTGCAGGCGCCCGTGAAGCTCGTCCATCGCGAGCTCCTTGAGCTGTCCGAGCAGCGGCGCCAGTGGGATATCGGTCACAGTTTGGTCAGGTTCCTTGACGATCTGGTAAGGTGCCCTTATCAAGCAGCCTGACCAACTATACCCCGACCGCCGGAGACATCCCAATGGCTCGTAAGTGGTGGACCCTCCTAGCGGTGTCGGTGGCGACGTTCATGTTGCTGCTGGACATCACAGTCGTAAATACGGCGCTCCCGTCCATCGAGAAGGACCTCGGGGCAAGCTTCACCGACCTTCAGTGGGTGATCGATGCCTACGCGCTGTCGCTCGCGGCCCTCGTCCTGAGCGCCGGCTCGCTCGCGGACCGGCTCGGGCGCCGGCGCGTGTTCGCAGCCGGCCTGGCGATCTTCAGCGTCGCGTCCGGGCTCGCCGCCCTGTCGCCCGACCCCACCTTCCTCAACGTCTCCCGCGCGATCCAGGGGATCGGCGGCGCCGTGATGTTCGCGGTCTCGCTGGCCCTGATCGCCCAGGAGTTCCCGGCCGGCCGCGAGCGCGGCAGCGCGATGGGCGTCTACGGCGCCACCATCGGCGTCGCCGTGGCGATCGGCCCGCTCGTCGGCGGCGTGCTCACCGACGCGCTCGGCTGGCAGTCCGTCTTCTACCTCAACGTCCCGATCGGGATCGCGGCCATCGCCGTGACGTACGCCAAGCTGCGGGAGAGCCGTGACCCGAGCGCGACTCGCGTCGACTGGCCGGGCGTCGCGACGTTCAGCGCCGCCCTGTTCCTGCTCGTCCTCGCCCTCCTGCGCGGCAACGACGAGGGCTGGGGCAGCACGCTGATCGTCTCGCTGTTCGCCGCCTCGGCGCTGCTGCTCGCGAGCTTCGTCGTGATCGAGCGGCGCTCGAAGGAGCCGATGCTGCCGCTCGAGCTGTTCAAGCGGCCGGCCTTCACCGGCGTCCAGGTCGCCGCGTTCGCGGTCTCGGGCTCGATGTTCGCGCTGTTCCTGTACCTGACGCTGTACCTCCAGAACTTCCTCGGCTACTCGCCGATCGAGGCCGGCGTCCGGTATCTGCCGATCACGATCGCCTCATTCCTCGTCGCCCCGCTCGCAGGTGCGGCGCTGGCGAGGATCCAGGCCCGCGTGCTGATGAGCGCGGGGCTCGCGGTCACTGGGCTCGGGCTGCTCCTGATGGCGGGCCTGCACATGGGCTCGACGTGGACGGCGCTCCTCGCCGGGTTCGTGATCAGCGGGATCGGCGTCGGGCTGCTGAACCCGGTCATTGCCGATGTCGCGCTCAGCGTCGTCCCGAAGGAGCGGAGCGGCATGGCCGCCGGGATCAACGACACGTTCCGTCAG
>DASXBA010000115.1:0-12564 GCA_036406475.1 Thermoleophilaceae bacterium
GTCGTCCGTGCCGTTCGAGTTGAACGTGACCGCGTGCGCGTAGGGATGGAGCCGGTGCCCGGCGAGGTACTTGTGGAACTGCCAGGCCTCGTCGCCGTCGCCGTGGCCGAAGCCCGTGAAGGCCGCCTCGAGCGCCAGCGGAGCGCCGGGACGGACCACCCTCTGCCTCCCGACCTGTGCGTCGGCCGGGTTCTCGGCGTGCGCCTGCTCCTCGAACGGGCCGAGGCTGATGATGTCGCGCGTGTAGTCGACCCGCAGGCTCGCCACGCCGCCGTCGTAGGCCGCGCGGGACGACGGGAGGTCGTTGCGCTCCATGACCATGAACAGGCTGTCGCCGCCGTCCACCGCCGTGAGCCACTGAGCGGGGCCGGACAGCGCCTCGCCGCGTCCAGCGCTGCGGCTGTCGCGCCAGGTTCCCGGGTGGGCGTCGCCGACCTTGACCTGCGGGCCGGGCCAGTCGGGCTCGCGCCAGTCGCCGCCGGCGCGGAAGGCATCGATAGTGGGTGTGGCGGGACCCGTTGCGGCCTCGTCGAGCGTGGCGCCGGCGAGCGCCAGCGGCGCGACGCTCCGCAGCGTCGTCTGCGTTCGGAAACCGGCCACGCCCGGGTAGGCCTCGGCCACGCGGGTGGCGGCCAGCCCGCCGGGCCCGGCCAGGTCCATCGCCATGCGCAGCCCGCCTCGCGGCAGCGGATCGACCCGGACGGCAGTCGCGTGGAAGAGCTCGCTCGAGATCTCGGCACCCCCCACGAGGTCGAGGCTGAAGTCGCGCCTGTCCCGGCTCCAGGTCCGGCCGCGCTTGTCGGTGAGCGCGGTGGTGCGGAAGCTGCTGCGGTCCCAGCTCCGCTCGGCAAGCGAGTTGCCGAGCACGACGGACGCGGGTGTGACCTCCGCGTAGACGCTGCCGTCGCGGTAGCTCTGCGCCGCCGCGCTCGCCGGGAGCGCCAGCCCGATCAGCAGCGCGAGTAGCCCCGCCCGCCGCACCGGCTTAGTTGGTGTCGGCGCCCGCGGGCAGGACCGCGTCGCCCGGGAACGCCGCGCAGCGGTCGTACTGGCTGCGATAGGCAGAGCCCTTGCCGTCGAGCTCGCCCGCGCCGCGCAGCAGCGCACAGGTCACACGCTCGCCCATCGTGTGCGAGACGTTGAAGAAGTAGTTGTCGTTGTCGATCGGCGAGACCTCGTCGCCCCTCTGGTTGAAGAAGGAGCGCCGGATGGGCTCGGGATAGGCCTCGAAGGGCGCGATCAGGTAGCCGAGCTGGTCGTCGGCGAGGCCGGCCGTCATGTAGCCGCGCGCCGGCACGATCGAGCGCACCTTGAGCGCGATCTGCGGGTAGGCCTCGCCCGGCACAGAGGACAGGAGCACGTCGCCGATGCGGGCGCTCCCCACCACGGTCCCGATCACGTTGCCGGTCTCCCATGGAGGCGAGAGCGAGCGGTTGAGCGGGGCACCGGCGGCCTGGCCGCCCACGAGCAGCCCGAGGAGCAGCGCGTTGCTGCTCGGGTCGGTGATCAGGTACGAGCTCGCCGCCACCCGCGGCGTGCCGGTGATCGGCTTGGCCGCCGCCGCGGCCTGGGCCGCGCGATCCACCACCCGCTGCGCGTAGTCGCGGATCGAGCAGAGGTCACGGTCCTTGCCGGCGGGCACGGACGCGTCGGGACAGCCTCGGTCGGCCGGCTGCGTGCGCCCGAGCGTGCCGACCATCGTCACCGCCTTGCCGCCGAAGCGCTGGGGCAGCAGCTGGTTGGCCGCGGAGACCCAATCGCCCGTGGCAAGGGTGTTGCTCGAGCCCAGCACGGTCGGGTGCGCCGAGAAGTTGAGGAGCGTGGCGAACGCCCGGCCTCTGGGGTCCCGCGCCTGAAGCACGCGGACGTCCGAGTCCATGACCTTGTTCGCCTCGTCGTAGTCGAACTGGTTGGAGAGCAGGTCGCGCCCGTCGGCGGTGCCGTAATAGAGCCGCCCGGGCCGCATCGTCCGGTACGCCTCGACGATCGCCTCCACCGTCCGGTCGACGATCATCTTCCGGTACTCGACCGGCACGCCGCCCCAGACGCCCATCGGGTCCGGGCCGCCGTGGGTGTGGTCGGACTGGACCACGACCTCGCTCGCCTTGAGCGCGCCGCCCGTGCGCTGCTCCACGGCCTTGCGCATGTCGATCAGCCCGTAGGGCCCGTCGCGCGTGGCGGCGAACCAGCCCTGTGCCTCGATGTCGGCGATGGCGAACGGGTGCTTGCCGTCCGACACCGCGAACGCGCGCACGTGGAGGCCGTCGCCGAGGATGCCGGTGGCCGCGCGGCCATCGCTGATCGGCTTGGAGCCGATGCCGTAGCCGCCGAGATAGACGGGCTGCCCGGCGTAGGTGCCGTCAGCGTCCGGGTTGATCGAGCGCGAAGCCACGCCGACGCGGTAGTCGGACGCCCCGAGCGCGCTCGCCGGAACGAGCATGAGCGCGGCTATTACCCCTGTGATAGCTGCGAGTCGCAATTGGTCGGCGCCGTATCCCCTGCGGCGCCGTGCCTCCCGAGCCGGGAGGATAACCCAGCCTCAGGCGACTCTGCGCAGCTTCACGTGGGCGTGATGCTCGAGCGTCTCTCCGAGCGCGCGGTCCGCCTGGCGCAGCGCCGGCTCCGGCGCGTCGGGCGCGTCCGCCAGCGGCTTGCCGAGGGCGCCCACCAGGAACGTGTGCGCGTCCTCGCCGAGCGGGAACGAGCCGGCCTCGCAGGCGGAGCAGACCACGCCGCCGGCGCTCGGCGAGAAGGCGCCCAAATGCTCGGTCTCGCCGCAGGAGGCGCAGCTCGCCAGCTCCGGGGCGAAGCCCGCGGCCAGGAGCAGCTTGGCCCGGAACGCCAGGGCCTGGGCGCGGGTGGCCGCCGCGGCGTCCTCGTCGAGCAGGGCGAGCTCGCGGCAGAGCAGGTTGTAGGCGGGGAGATTGGGCTCCTCCGAGTCGAGCAGCCGCAGCACCGCGTCGCAGGCCTGGACCGCTCGCTCGAGCGAGTCGCGCCGCTCCCGGAGCGCAGCATGGGCGTGCACGGTGTCCGCCTGGCTGATCGTGCAGAGCTCGCCGCGGCCCTCGTGGAGCACGAGCCGCGACCGCATCAGAGGCTCGAGACGGCCCCCCAGGCGCGACTTGACCCGCCGCACCCCCTTGGCCACCGCGCCGACCCGGCCGCGATCCGGGGTATAGAGGTGCAGCACCCGATCGGCCTCTCCGTAACGGATCGAACGGAGCACGACGGCCTCGGTTTTGAAGGAACCGGCCACAAATACACTCTGAGATCGATGTCGGACGAAAATGGGGTAACGCTCTACACGACCGACCCGTGTGGGTTCTGCAGGCAGGCCAAGGCCCTCCTCGAGAGCCGCGGGGTCGCCTACCGAGAGGTGAACCTCTCCAAGGACCCGGTCGGCCGGGCCGACCTGGTGGCCCTCACCGGGCAGATGACCTTCCCCCAGATCCTGGTCGGCAAGCGCTCGATCGGCGGCTTCCGCGAGCTGCTCGAGGCCGACCGCGACGGCATCCTGGACACGCTGCTCGCGGCATAGCCCAGTCCGCGGGCGCCGAACGTCCCTCGCTTGCCCCTATAGGGGCTACTCAGGGACGTTCGACGCGGCAATAGGCTCCCCGCCTCCCCGAAGAGAGGCGGTGCCCGTGTCCTCCGACGTACTGCTCAGCGAGCGGGTGGCAGAGAAGGTCCACCTGCTCACCCTCAACAGGCCCGACCGGCTCAACACCATGACCGCGGAGCTCTGCGAGGCGCTCCACCGCGAGCTCACGACCCTCGAGGCGGACCGCTCCTGTCGCGCGATCGTCATCACCGGGGCCGGGCGCGGCTTCTGCGCGGGGCTCGACCTCGAGGGCTACGGCGAGTCGCCCGGCGCCGACGGCAGCGACCCGAGTCGCGACCGCTTCCTGAACCAGATGCACATGTCGCGCCTGATCATGCGCCTCCGCTCGACACCGCAGCCGGTGATCGCCGCGGTGAACGGCCCCGCGGCCGGCTTTGGCCTGGCGCTCACCCTCGGCAGCGACATCCGCTACGCCGCCGAGTCGGCCGTCTTCCGCGTGATCTTCGTGAACATCGGCGTCTCGAACTGCGACATGGGCGTCAGCTGGCTCCTCCCACGTCTGATCGGCGCCTCCCGCTCCCACGAGCTGATGCTCACCGGCCGCCGGGTCCGGGCCGACGAGGCCGACCGCATCGGCCTCGTTGCGGACGTGGTCGAGGACGGCAAGGTCGTGGAGCGCGCCGTGGAGGGCGCGGAGGAGATCGCCGCCTGGTCGCCCTGGGGAACCCGTCTGACGAAACAGGGTATGTGGGCCGCGCTGGAGATCCCCGGCGAGCAGGCCGCGATCGAGTACGAGGACCGGCAGCAGATCATGGCCACTACGGGGGTGGCACCCGGCGAGGCGGTCCAGGCGTTCCTGGAGAAGCGGGCGGCGCAGTTCGCTGATTAAGTCGTTAGGCGCTAGTCGTTAGTCGCTAGGAACGGCTGAGGGTCAAGCCCTAGCGACTAACGACTAGCGACTCGCGCCCGCGCGCGGCGCGCGCTGGCAATAGCTGCAGAAATACGTACCGCGCCCGGCTACCCGCGCCTTCCTGATCGGCCGCCCACAGCGCACGCAGGGCTCTCCTTCCCTGCCGTAGGCCAGGAACTCGTCCTGGAAGGAGCCCTCGGCGCCGTCGGAGTGGCGGAAGTCGTCGATCGAGGCGCCCTTGGCGTCGATGCCGGCCTGAAGCGAGGCGACCACGGCGTCGCGGAGGGCCGCGAGCTGCGGGCGCCGCAGGCTGCCGACGGGCCTGAGTGGATGGATCTTCGCCCGGAAGAGGGCCTCGTCGGCGTAGATGTTGCCGACGCCGGCGATCCGCTCCTGGTTGAGCAGGAAGGCCTTGACCGGCGCCTTCCGGCCGCGGGCCATCTCGCGCAGGGCCTCCGCCGTGAACTCCGGGTCGAGAGGCTCCGGGCCGAGCCGCGCGTCGAAGTACTCGTCGCGGGAGTCGCTTCCGAGGAGCACCACGCCGGTGCCGAAGCGGCGCACGTCGACGAAGAAGAGCCGCTTGCCGCCCTCGAGCAGGAAGCGGGCCCGGAGATGCGGGCGCTCGTCGTCGTGGGAGAGGAAGAGGTTGCCGGTCATCCGCAGATGCATCACCACGTAGACCTCGTCCTCGAGCTCGAGCACCAGATACTTGCCGCGCCTCGCCACGCGCTCGATTCGGCGGCCGCGAACCGCATCCTCGAGGGCGCTCGGCTCTGCCGGCTCGCACCAGCGGCCGTCCAGCACGTCGAGCTGCTCGATCCGCCGCCCCTCTAGCTCCGGCGCCAGCTGGCGGCGGATCGTCTCGACCTCGGGCAGCTCCGGCATCAGCGGGGCTTGCCGGTGACCCGCAGCGACCGCACCACCGGGTCGAAGATCGCCCCGTCCAGGGTCGCGAACTGGCTGTCCGGCGCGGCCATCTCGAGCACGTACTCCGCGTCACCCTTGTAGACGTGAACGCTGCGGGTTCGGAGGGCGCGCTTGTCCAGCACCTGGTCGCCCACCAGCTCGATCGCCGGCGAGCCGCCCGCGCGGGTGATCCTGGCGGAGACGAGCTTGAACTTGCGGTTCCGGTGCCGCACCTCGGCCACCAGCCGCTTGCGCGCGGCCCGGAGCTGCGAGCGCGTACGGGGCAGCTGCTCCTTGCGCTTGTACGCGAGCCCCGCCACGTACCACTCGGCGAAGCTCGCCCTGAACACGCCGGGCGACTTGCCGCGCACCAAGAGCGCCGCGGTGGGGAGCGACACGGTCATCCCCACGCGCTTGTAGGACCGCTTCTCCACCGCCCTGTCCGCCGGCAGCACGACCACCGGCGTGGTGGCCCTCTCGGCGGCGCAGCCGGCAAGGGCGACCGCGGCGGCGGCGATGACTAGGCGTGCGCGCACGCGCCCGGTTCTAGCAGGCGAGCCCGCGCTCAGTTGACGGTGGCGCGCGGGTGCGCCCTGAAGTAGACGTCCTTCAGGCGCTCGCTCGAGAGGTGGGTGTAGAGCTGGGTCGTCGCCACATCGGCGTGACCCAGCATCTCCTGCACCGAGCGCAGGTCGCAGCCACCCGCCAGCAGGTGGGTGGCGAACGTATGGCGGAGCGTGTGCGGGCTCATGCGGTCCTCGAGGCCCGCCCCCTGGGCGTGCCGGCGGACGATCTTGTAGAGGCCCTGGCGGGTGAGCTGGCCGCCACGGAAGTTCACGAACAGGCGGGTCTCCGGACGGCTCTTGACGAGCTCGGGCCGCCCCCGCTGGAGGTAGATGCGCAGCGCCGCCAGCGCGCTCTGGCCGATCGGCACCACGCGCTCCTTGGAGCCCTTGCCCCGCGCTCGGAGCACTCCGTCCTCGAGATCGACGTCCGACACGTCGAGCCCGATCGCCTCCGACGCGCGCAGCCCGCACGCGTACATCAGCTCCAGCAGCGCCCGGTCGCGCAGCGCGGTCGGCTCGCTCCCCTTGGGCTGGGAGAGCAGCCGCTCGATCTCGCCTCGCGTCAGGACCTGAGGCAGCTTGCGCCCGCGCCGGGGCGCGCTGACGCTCGCGGTGGGATCCGAGTCACGCACCCCCTCGCGGCGAAGGTGGCGGTAGAAGGAGCGCAGGCAGGCGGCCTTGCGGTGGATCGTGGCCGGCGACGCGGCCTTGCCGTTTCCGCCCGCGAGGTGGGTGAGGAAGTCGGAGACGTCGGCCGCCGTGGCGTCCACGACGGAGACGTGATGCTCATCGAGGAAGCGGCCGAACTGGAGCAGGTCGGTCCGGTAGGCCTCGAGCGTGTTCCGCGACAACCCGCGCTCGAACTCGAGGTAGGCGAGGAAGTCGAGGAGCAGGCCCTCGAAGCGCTTGGAAGCGACCGGTTCCGCGACTGTTGCCATCCAGAGACGCATTCGGGCGCAGCGCCCGCATCCCTTGAGGCTGCAAGACCGCGGTCAGCGGCAGTAGGCCCGGAACCAGAGAAGGCCCACCAGGGTCTTCGAGTCCCGGTTGTCGCGGATGACGTCGTCGAGCTCCTCCAGCGGCACCTCGACGATCTCGATCCGCTCGTTCTCGTCGGCCTCGGCCTGCTCGTCGTAGAGGTCGGTGGCGAGGTAGAGGTGCATCTCCTCGTCGGCGAAGCCGGGAGTCGTGTAGAAGGTCGTGAGCTTCTCCCAGGTCCGCGCGCCCTTGCCGATCTCCTCGGCCAGCTCCCGCGCGGCGGTGGCCTGCACCTCCTCCCCCTCGTGGTCGAGCTTGCCGGCCGGCAGCTCGAGCAGCGCCTGCTCGCCCACGGGCTCCCGCGGCTGGCGGACCATGAAGAGCTTCTCGCCGTCGTGGGCGATCACGGCCACGGCGCCGGGGTGCTCGACGACCTCGCGCTCGGCCTCCTCGCCGTCGTCGAAGCGCACGGTGTCGACGCGCACCTTGGCGATGCGGCCCTCCCACTCGACCCGGCTGCCGGTCGTCTCGAAGGTCATGCGGCGGCCTCGACTATTCCCAGGGTCACGTCGAGCATCGTCTGGAGCGCGTCCTCGGTGACCTGCTCGTCGGGCTGGTGGTTGCGCTCGGTGCCGTTGGCGACGTTGAGCACCTGGAGGCCGGCGGCCCCCAACGCGTGGGCGTCGCTGCCACCGCCGGTGGTCCGGTATACGGGCTCGATCCCGACGTTGCGCAGCGCGGCGGAGGCGAGCTCCACCGGCGGGGAGGTGCGGGCCAGCCGGTAGGCGCGGAACTGGCGCGTGACCGATGTCTCGACGTCGCACTCCGCGTCGCTCGCCGCCTCCGAGATCAGGTCCACCAGCTTGCCCACCATCTCCCCCGCCTTGTCGTCGTCGAGGCTGCGCGTCTCGAGCTCGATGTCGCAGCGCTCCGCCACCACGTTGGCCGCCGTGCCGCCGTCGATGCGCCCGACGTTGGCGGTGGTCTCGTCGTCGAGCCGGCCCATCGGCATCGCGCCGATCGCCGCCGCCGCGGCGGCAATTGCGTTGCGGCCGTCCTCGGGCCGGATCCCGGCGTGGGCGGCCGCGCCACGGAAGCTCGCGTCCACCTTGTAGTAGGTGGGCGCGGCCACGATCAGCTCGCCGATCGGCGAGGCGTGATCGAAGACGAAGCCGAACTCGGAGCGCAGCCGCCCGACGTCGAACGCCTTGGCGCCGCGCAGTCCCGGCTCCTCGCAGGTGGTGAAGAGGAGCTCGAGGTTGACCGGCGACCCCTCCCGCACCAGGTGCCGGGCGGCCACGAGGATCGTGGCCACGGCGGCCTTGTTGTCGGCGCCGAGGATGCCCTCGTTCTTGTTGCGGAACACGCCCTCCTCGCGCACCACCTCCACCGGCGCCGCCAGCGGCACCGTGTCCATGTGAGCGCAGAGCAGGATCGTCCGCGCGTCCTCGGGACCGGGAATGCGCGCGAACACGTTGCCCGCGTCCGAGCCGGTCTCAGGCGCGCTGCCGTCCTCGTCGAGCTCCTCCAGCCGCAGGGCCCGGAGCTCGGCGATCACGGCGTCCGCCATTCCCCGCTCGCGGGTCGACGGGCTCTCCACCTCGCAGAAGCGGGTGAACTTGTCGAGCAGCCGCTCGCGGTCCTCCGCCGTGGCGGCCACGGGCTAGTCGCTCGGCTGGCCCGTGCTGACCTCGGGCTCGCCCTCGGGCACACGGCCCCGGGCGCGCTCGAGCGCAGCGCCGACGAACTCGCGGAAGAGCGGCTGCGGACGGAGCGGCCGCGACTTGAACTCGGGGTGGAACTGCGACGCGACGAAGAACGGATGGTCGGGCAGCTCGACGATCTCCACCAGGCGGTCGTCCGGCGAGGTGCCGCAGAACACCATCCCGGCGTGCTCGAGCCGCTTGCGCAGGTGGTTGTTGACCTCGTAGCGGTGCCGGTGGCGCTCGTAGATCACGGCCTCGCCGTAGATGTCGCGCGCGCGCGTCCCGTCGTGGAGCTTGACCGGGTCGGCGCCCAGCCGCATGGTGCCGCCCATGTCGCGGACCTCCTTCTGTTCGGGAAGGAGGTCGATCACGGGGAAAGGCGTCTCCGGGTCGAACTCGGTGGAGTTCGCCCCGTCCATGTCGGCGACGTGACGGGCGTAGTCGCACACCGCCATCTGCATCCCGAGGCAGATGCCGAGGAAGGGCACCCTGCGCTCGCGCGCGTAGCGGGCCGCCTCGATCTTGCCCTCGATTCCACGGACGCCGAAGCCGCCGGGGATGAGGATGCCGTCGCAGGCCTCGAGCTCCTGCTCGGTCTCCTCGCCGCTCAGCCGCTCGGAGTCGACCCAGCGAACCTCGACCTTGCCGCCGAGGTGCATGCCCGAGTGGTTGAGCGCCTCGATCACCGAGAGGTAGGCGTCGGAGAGCTTGGTGTACTTGCCCACCAGCCCGATCCGCACAGCCGTGGCGGCGCTGTCGTGGCGGTCGACGAGCCCACGCCAGTCATCCAGGTCCGGCGGCCCCGCCTTGATGCCGAAGTGGTTGAGGATCGCCTGGTCGACACCCTCCTCGGCGAAGTAGAGCGGCACCTTGTAGATCGTGTCGACGTCGCGCGCGGAGATGACCGTGTCGACGGGCAGGTTGGCGAAGAGCGCGATCTTGTCGCGGATGTCGCGGGAGAGCGGCTCCTCGGCGCGACAGATCACCATGTCCGGTTGGATGCCGATGCGGCGCAGCTCCTGGACCGAGTGCTGGGTGGGCTTGGTCTTGAGCTCGCCGGCGTGCCCGAGGAACGGCACCAGCGTGAGGTGGACGAACATGCAGCGATCGCGGCCCTCGTCCACCTGGAACTGGCGCAGCGCCTCGAGGAAGGGCAGCGACTCGATGTCGCCCACCGTTCCGCCGATCTCGGTGATCACGACGTCCACGTCCTGCGCCTCCGCCACCAGGTGGATCCGCTGCTTGATCTCGTCGGTGATGTGCGGGATCACCTGGACGGTGCCGCCGAGGAAGTCGCCGCGCCGCTCGCGGCTGATGACCGTGTCGTAGATCGCGCCGGCCGTGGCGTTCGATGCGCGCGTGGTGTTGACGTCCGTGAAGCGCTCGTAGTGGCCGAGGTCGAGGTCGGTCTCCGCGCCGTCCTCGGTAACGAAGACCTCGCCGTGCTGGAACGGGCTCATCGTGCCCGGGTCGACGTTGATGTACGGGTCGAACTTCTGCAGCGCGACCGACAGGCCGCGGGCGCGCAGCAGGTGGCCGATCGAGGCGGAGGCGATGCCCTTGCCGAGCGCGGAGACAACTCCCCCGGTGACGAAGATGAAGCGTGTCTGGGGGCGGGTCTCGGGCATTCGCGGCTCGGGCTCCGAGCGTACCAACAGACGCGGCGGAAGATCAGGCCGCGGCGAGCAGCTCTTCCGCGTGTTTGCGGGCGCCCTCGTCCGACGCTTCGGCGCCGAGCATCCTGCAGAGCTCCTCTACCACCCCGTCGCCGGCCAGTGCCTCGACGGTGGCGAGCGCGAGCTCGTCGTCCGCGGACTTCTCGATCCGGAAGTGCCCGGCCGCCACGGCCGCGATCTGGGGCAGGTGGGTGATGCAGAGGAGCTGCTGCTCGTCCCCCAGCGCGCGCAGCCGCTCGCCCACCGCGCGGGCCGTCTGGCCGCCCACGCCTGCGTCGACCTCGTCGAACACGAGAGTGCCCGCCCCGCCCGCGCCGGCCACCGTCATCAGCGCCAGCATCACGCGCGAGAGCTCGCCACCGGACGCCGCGTCGCGGAGCGGCGCCGCGGGCACGCCCGGGTTGGGGGCGAGCATCATCTCGACGCGCTCAGCTCCGCTCGGCCCGAGCTCGTCGCGCGGCTCGAGCTCGACCGAGAAGGACGCGTCGCCCATGGCCAGCGCGGCCAACTCCTGCTGCACGGCGGCGGCCAGCCGGGGCGCGGCCTCGGCCCGCGCGGCCGTGACTCCGGCGGCCAGCTCGGCCCGGCGCGCCTCGACCTCGGCCAGCGCCGCCTCCGCCCGCTCCGTGGCGACCTCGGCGTTCTCGAGGAGCTCGCGCTCGGAGCGGCAGCGCTCGGCGTGGGCCAGCACCGCGATCACGCTGCCGCCGTGCTTGCGCTCGAGCCGGTCGTACAGCTCCAGCCGCTCCTCGACCTGCTCCAGGCGCCCCGGCTCGCCCTCGAGCGTCGCGCCGTAGCGCCGCAGCTCGGCGCCGAGGTCCTCCGCCTCGATCCGCAGGCCACGCAGGCGCTCGGCCAGACCGTCGAGCTCGGGGTCCACGCCGGAGACGCCCTCGGCCAGCCGCTCGGCCTCCGCCAGCAGGGTGGCGACGCCGCCGTCGTCCGCCGCTACCGCCTCGCTTCCAGCAGCGGCCGCCGTGCGCAGCGCGTCGATCCGCTGCAGCCGCTCCCGCTCCGCCAGCAGCTCGCGCTCCTCGTCCTCGCTCGGCCCGAGCGCCTCGATCTCGCCGATCTCGAAGCTCAGGAGGTCGAGATCGCGGTCGCGGCTGCCGGCCTGCTCGCGCAGGTCGCCGAGCTCGTTCCGGAGCTCGCGCGCACGCGCGTGGACGGAGGCGAGCTCGTCCCGCGCCGCGAGCTGCTCCCTGCCACAGAACCCGTCGAGCAGATCGAGCTGGGTGGATGCGAGCGCCAGCCGCCGGTGCTCGTGCTGGCCGAAGAACGCGAGCAGGCGGCCGCCGAGCTCGCGCAGGTCGGCCGCGGAGGCGCTCCGCCCCTGGACGAAGGCGCGCGTCCGCCCCTCGGCTCCGACGCGACGCGCGAGCACGAGCTCGTCCGTGGGATCGGAAATCCGCTCACGGAGCTCCTCGAGCTCGGGCTCCTCGAGCAGGCCATCGGGCAGCTCGAACACCCCCTCCACGTACGCCTCGCGGGCGCCCGGACGCACGATCCCGGAGCGCGCCTTGCCGCCCAGCAGCAGGTCGAGGGCATGTGCCAGGACGGTCTTGCCCGCGCCCGTCTCGCCGGTGATCGTGTTGAGCCCGGGCCCCGGGCGCAGCTCCGCCCGGTCGATCAGGAGCAGGTTCTCTATCCGCAGCTCGAGGAGCACCCGGCGAGTCTGGCAACGGGATCCGACGGAGTCCTCGGGTGTGCTCCGCGGGGCATCCCGCCCCGCGTCCTGATTTCAGGCTTCGGCGTCCAGCCTCAGTAAGAAAGCCGGCCGAACTTTTCGCGAAGGCGTTCGTAGAAAGTCGCACCCGGAAGCTGAGCGAGCTGTGTCACGTCCTCCTCGAAGCGCACGCTCACCTTGCCTCCGGGCTCGACCGTGTGCACGTGGCGGCCGTCGGTGGTCATGTCCACGGGCTCGTATTTCGAGCGGTTGACCACCTCGATCACGTCCTCCGGAGCCACCACCAGCGACCGCGCGGTAAGGGTGTGCGGCGCGATGAAGGAGACCACGTAGCCCTCCACCCCCCACGCCATCACGGGCCCGGCATTGGCGAGGTTGTAGCCGGTCGACCCGGCAGGAGTCGAGATCACGAGCCCGTCGCAGCGGACCTCCCCCAGCTCGTGGCCCTCGACCGAGTAGCCGAGCTCGGCCACGCGCCCCTTCGGCATGCGGTGGAAGGAGATGTCGTTCACCGCGAGCTCCTCCCCGCCCGGGGTGCCGGCGTTGAGCGTGGGCAGCGAGCGAACGTCGAAG
>DASXBA010000116.1:0-6591 GCA_036406475.1 Thermoleophilaceae bacterium
CTGGAGCCAGTCGACGCGGCAGGAGAAGGCGCCGCGGCGCGAGCGCGCGGCCACGGTGAGCCGGACAGGACTGGGGGTGGCGCTCGTCATCGCCGCCGGTCTGGTGTTCCTCCAGGCCACCAGCTCGCTCACCGCCGCGCGTGACGTGATCCTCGCCGTGCTCGTGGTGGTGATCGTGCTCGGCGTGATCTTCGCCCCCTGGATCCTGCGGCTCGTGCGCTCGCTGTCGGCCGAGCGGGCGGAGCGAATCCGCTCGCAGGAGCGCGCCGAGATGGCCGCGCACCTGCACGACTCGGTCCTCCAGACGCTCGCCCTCGTCCAGCGCACCGACGACCCCGGCCAGGTGGCCGCGCTCGCCCGTCGCCAGGAGCGCGAGCTGCGGACCTGGTTGAGCGGCCGGACCGACCGGGCCGAGGGCCGGCTGGCGACCGCGCTCGAGGACGCGGCGGCCGAGGTCGAGGAGGCGCACGGCATCCCGGTGGACGTCGTTGCGGTCGGCGACCGGGACCTCGACGAGAAGAGCGACGCGCTGGTCGCCGCCGCCAGGGAGGCGATGGTGAACGCCGCGAAGTTCGGCGGCGGCTCGCCGGTGAGCGTCTACGCCGAGGCGCAGGACGGCAGGACCCACGTCTTCGTCCGCGACCGCGGCCCGGGCTTCGACGCGCAGGCGGTGCCGGCCGACCGGCGCGGCATCCGCGAGTCGATCGTCGGCCGCATGGAGCGCCACGGCGGCCGGGCCAGCGTCACGAGCTCGAGCGAGGGCACCGAGGTGGAGCTGATGCTGCTGTGAGCCGCGTGGTCGTGGTGGACGATCACGAGCTCTTCCGGGCCGGCGTGCGCTCGCAGCTCGAGGACCTCGTGGAGATCGTGGGCGATGCGGCCACGGTCGACGAGGCCGTCGACAAGATCGAGGCCGAACAGCCCGACGTGGTGTTGCTCGACGTCCACATGCCCGACGGCGGCGGCGTGGAGGTGATCAGGCGGACCGAGGCCGACACGCGCTTCCTCGCGCTGAGCGTGTCGGACGCCGCCGAGGACGTGATCGCCGTGATCCGCGCGGGCGCGCGCGGCTACGTGACCAAGACGATCTCGGGCCCCGAGCTGGCCGAGGCGATCGAGCGCGTCAAGGAGGGCGACGCGGTGTTCTCCCCCAGGCTCGCGGGCTTCGTGCTCGACGCTTTCGCTGGCGCAGCGCCGAAACAAGGCGGCGACCCCGACCTCGACCAGCTCACACCGAGAGAAAGAGAAGTGGTCCAGCACCTGGCGCGCGGCTACATGTACAAGGAGATCGCCCGCCGGCTCGACATCTCGACGAAGACCGTGGAGGCCCACGCCTCCGCCGTGCTGCGCAAGCTCCAGCTCTCCAGCCGCCACGAGATCTCGCGCTGGGCGGCGGAGCGCAAGCTGTTCTAGTTAGTCGTCGAGCTGCCCCGTGTAGAGCGTGAAGATCGCGCCCTGCGGATCGCGGACCGGGGCGATCCTGGCGATGCCGATGTCCATCACGTCCATCAGCTTCACGCCGCCGAGCTCCTCGACCTTGGCCGCGCCGGCGTCGACGTCATCGGTGGCGAAGTACGGGGTCCAGTTGGGCGGCTCGCCGTCGTTCGCGGGGCGGATGCCGCCGTTGCCGCGGCCGTCCACCTGGATCACCAGGTAGGGCCGCTCGGCTCCCTCCCACTGCTCGATCTGCCAGCCGAACATGCCGCGGTAGAACTCGGCCGATGCGTCCATGTCGTCCGAGGCCAGCTCGTTCCAGCAGAGCGCGCCCGGCTCGTTGACGAGCTCCGCGCCGCGCTGGCGCTTCGGCTCCCAGACCATGAGGAAGGCGCCCTGCGGGTCCTGGATCACGGCCATGCGGCCGGCGTCGAGGACGTCGAACGGCGGGGCGTGGACGGTGGCGCCCAGGGCGCCGGCCTGCTCGGCGGCCGCGTCGGCGCTCTCGACCCAGACGTAGTTGTTCCAGAGCGGCGGCACGCCGGCCTCGCGCTGCTGCTGCGGCTGTCCCGCGATCGCCGCGACCTGCTTGCCGCGCAGGACCTGCATCGAGTAGACCGCTCCCTCGCCGACCGGCATGTCGTCCGCCTCCCACCCGAGAAGGTCGGCGTAGAAGGACTTGGCGCCGTCCTCGTCGGTGGTCGACAGGTCGACCCAGCAGAAAGTGCCCTGGGGAAAGCCGTCTCGTTCTGGCATGCGGCGACCCTAGCCGAGGCAGCGGTAGAGGGCGTCCCGGAGGGACTTCTCGCGCGGGTCGTCGTGGATGTGGAAGCCCATGCGGTTCATGACGTAGGCGAAGGTCACGTCGCGGTCCGGGTCGGCGAACGCGAACGAGCCGCCGGCGCCCGGGTGGCCGAAGGCGCGCTCGCTCGACCCGAACTGGAACGGCCCGAGCGGGCGGGCGAAGCCGAGCGAGAAGGCCGTCTCGACCTTGAGCACCTCGTCGTGCCAGCCGAGAACCGGCGGCGACGGGAACGCGGTGATCTGGTCGAGCGTCTCGGACGAGAGGCCCAGGACGTCGTTGCGCGCGCCGGTGAAGGCGGTGTAGGCGCGGGCGATGTCGCGCGCGGAGCCGAGGGCGCCGCCCGCCGGGAACTCGAGCCGCCGGTACTCGCTCTGGTCGAGGTGGGCGGGCGTCCGCAGGCGCGGGTTGGCAAAGGCCCGGAAGCTCACCGAGCGCGGGTTGAACATCGCCCGCGCCATCTTCGGCGGCATGTGGCGCATCTGCGGCGGAATGGCGAGCGGGTTGATGCGCTTGATCCGGGCGATGGTCTCGCTCGAGAGGTCGTCCGGAGCGCCGATGTGGATGTCGAGATCGAGCGGCCGGGCGACCTCCTCGGCGAAGAAGCGGCCGAGCGTCCGCCCGTCGATGCGCCTCACGAGCTCGCCCTCGTACCAGCCGAGGCTCACCCCGTGGTAGCCGTGGCGGGTGCCCGGCCGCCACAGCGGTCGCTGACGGGCGACGGCGGTTGCGAGGCCGTCGAAGTCCTCGAGGCTGGCAGGCTCGAGCTTCTCGTCGATCACGGGCAGCCCGGCCTCGTGCGCGAGCAGCTGGCGCACGGTCACGTCCTCCTTGCCGGCCTGGCCGAACTCGGGCCAGTACGACGTGACGCGCTCGTCGTAGTCGAGCTGACCGCGCGAGTGGAGCAGCGCCATCGTCATCGCCGACAGCCCCTTGGAGGTGGAGTAGACGAGCACGATCGTGTCCTCGCGCCAGGGCGAGCCGTCGCGGGCGTCGCGGACGCCGCCCCACAAATCGACGACTTTCTCGCCGCCGGCGTAGGCGGCGCAGGCGGCTCCGAGCTCGCGCCGCCGAGAGAAGTTCAGCTCGAACTCGCGCCGAACCTCCTCGAAGCCCGGCGCCACCGATCCCCCGATCACGCGCGGCAAGCTATCCCAGCGCGACTGATCTGGAATCGTCCGAATAATGGACTCGTTCCAGATAACTGATACGGTGCCGCGCCCATGCCCCTGAGCGTCGACGAGGTAACGGAGCGCCTGCGCGAGCACGACCTGCGCGTCACGGCCAGCCGGATCGCCGTCTACTCCGCCGTCGCCGAGCTGCCCGGCCACCCCGAGGTCGACTCGATCGCGGAGCGGGTGCGCGACCAGCTCGGCACGGCCTCGACGCAGGCCGTGTACGACGGCCTGCGGGCACTGACCGAGGTGGGCCTGCTGCGACGGATCGAGCCGGCCGGGAGCCCGGCCCGCTACGAGACGCGCGTGGGCGACAACCACCACCACGTCGTCTGCCGCATCTGCGGCGCGGCGCACGACATCGACTGCGCGGTGGGCGCCGCGCCCTGCCTCGACCCCAGCGACGCGGGCGGCTTCGCGATCGACGAGGCGGAGGTCACGTTCTGGGGCGTCTGCCCCGACTGCCGAGCGAAGAAGGGAGCCGCATGAACTGCTTCGTCTGCGCGGGCGAGGGCAAGGAGGTCAGCGCCGTCGCGCTCTGTCAGGGCTGCGCCGTCGCGCTCTGCCGCGACCACCTCGCGGAGGAGCTCCGAAGTCCCGGGCCGGGGGGCCTGAAGTACGACTGCAACCACATCCGAGTCAAGGAGAAGTCCCGATGATCATGCGAATCGACCGGCTCCAGATCGAGCTCCCCGCGCCGGAGGAGCCCGATCCCGCCGCCGCCGCCCACGTCCAGGAGCTCCTTGGCGGGCGCTTCGGCGAGATGTCCACGCTGATGAACTACACGTACCAGTCGTTCAACATGCGCGGCCGGTCGAAGATCAAGCCGTACTACGACCTGATCGCCAACATCGCGACCGAGGAGTACGGCCACATCGAGCTCGTCTCCGCGTGCATCAACGGGCTGCTGACGGGCGCCTCGGACGGCGACGACCCGCACGACGCCCCGCTCAAGAACCTCAAGGACGCCGCCGGGATCAGGCACCACTGGATTAACAGCGGCCTCGGCGCGCTGCCGGTGAACTCGCTCGGGCAGGGCTGGAACGGCGAGTACGTCTTCAACTCGGGCGACCTGGTGCTCGACCTTCTCCACAACTTCTTTCTGGAGAACGGCGCCCGGATGGCCAAGATCCGCGTCTACGAGACCACCGACCACCCAGTCGCGCGCCAGATGTGCGGGTACCTCTTCTGCCGCGGCGGCGTGCACGCTCTCGCCTACGCCAAGGCGCTCGAGGAGCTGACCGGCGTGGACGTGAAGAAGATGCTGCCGATCCCGAACCTGCCCGACGCCGACTTCAAGGAGGCGAAGCCGTTCGTGGACCGCGGCCTGCACGCCAAGCTCTACCGCTTCAGCGAGCAGGATTTCCAGGACATCGGCGCGATCTGGCACGGCGAGCACCCCTTCGACGGGGCGCCGCTCGAGGTCCAGGACGGGCCGCCGGAGGAGGCCGGCGGGCCGGCGGATCCGCCGGAGGAGAAGGCCGTCTTCGCCCCCGGCTACTCCCCTGAGGACCTCAAGGAGATCGCCGACAAGCTGCTCTCGCGGGCATAACCCCCGGATCGGTCCGCTCCCGCCCGTAACTTGGGCGGGAGCGACCGAATGGGGGACGGATGAATACTGGGGTGCGAAGCGGGCTCGAGCGCTGGGCCGGACTCGGGGCGAGCATCTACGCGATTCTCTTCGTGGTCGCGTCGGTGATCGCCTTCAGCGGCATACCTGACAGCGACGCCAGGCCGGCCAAGGTCATCCTCTACTACAGCCAGTCCAGCCACCGGGACAAGTGGAACTGGGCCTGGGCCCTCGTCCTCTTCGGGGTCTTCTTCTTCATCTGGTTCCTCGGCTCGCTGCGCAAGCTCCTCCGCGAGACCGACCCCGACGGGTTCCTGAGCGGCCTTGCGGTCATCGGCGGAACCATCTACGCCACCACGTCCCTCCTCGCCTTCTCGCTCGAGGCGGCGATCAGGACGATGAGCGACGACACCTACCAGCACCAGGTCTTCCCCGAGCTCATCCACGCGGCCGACGACGCCGGCTACGTGATGCACTCGGCCGGCGGGGTTGGGATCGCAACGCTGATGATCGCCACCTCGCTGGTCACGATGCGGGCGGGGCGGATACCCGGCTGGGCCGGCTGGGTCGGGATCGTCTTCGGCTTCCTGGCGATCTTCTCGATCTTCTTCATCCCGCAGTTCCTGATCTTCCTCTGGCTGCTCGTGGCCGGAGTGGCGGTGTTCAGAGCGGGGCCCGCGGCCCCGGCGCAACCGGGCGTGCCGCAGGTCGCGAGCTAGCCCGTCACACCAAGTCGCGCTTAATACGCTGTCGCGGTGCCGCCGCGTGTTCCCCTGCCCAGCGATGACGAGCTGACGCCCGAGCACCGCGAGCTGCTGGCGAACCTGCCGCCGCTCAACGTCTTCCGGATGATCGCCGGCGCGCCCAAGGCGGTCCGCCCGTTCATGCAGCTCGGCGGCGCCGTCCTCTCCACGGCGCTCGACGCCCGCCGGCGCGAGATGGCCGTGCTGCGCGTGGCGCACGCCACCGGGGCGCCCTACGAGTGGGCGCAGCACGAGCAGATCGCCAGGAACATCGGCGTGACGGAAGCCGAGATCGACGCGATCCGCGACGAGGAGCCGGTCACGAGCCTCGACGACGAGTGCAACCTGATCTGCCGCGTGGCCGACGAGGTGAGCCGCGACGTCCGGCTCTCGGACGAGGCGCTCGAGCTGGTCCTCGACCGCTACGGCGCGCGCGAGTCGGCCGAGCTGATCCTGCTCGTGAGCTACTACAACATGGTGAGCCGCTTTCTCGAGTCGACCCGCGTCGAGGTCGAGGACGAGCCGCTGCTCAAGGGCTCGATGCCGGGCGAGGTGGTGGAGTAGTGCGCCTCTGCCTGATGATCGAGGGGCAGGAGGACGTGAGCTGGGACGAGTGGGTGGCGATCGCTCGCGCCTGCGAAGAGCACGGGATCGAGGCGCTGTTCCGCTCGGACCACTACCTGTCGGTGGACGGCCACGGCGAGCGCGGCTCGCTCGACGCCTGGGCGACCCTGTCGGCGCTGGCCGCCGTGACGGAGACAGTCCGGCTCGGGACGATGGTCTCCCCCGCCACCTTCCGCCACCCCTCCGAGCTGGCCAAGGTGGTTGTCAGCGCCGACCACGTGTCGGGCGGACGGGTGGAGCTCG
>DASXBA010000117.1:0-31795 GCA_036406475.1 Thermoleophilaceae bacterium
CTAGGGTACGCCGCCATGACGCGGGCACAGCGGCGGGTCGGAATCACCTACGTCTTCGCGGGAATCATGCATTTCGTGATCCCGCGGCAGTACGTGGCGATCATGCCCGACTACCTGCCGGCTCACAAAGAGCTCGTCGCGGCCAGCGGCGTGGCCGAGATCGCCGGCGGCGCCGGGATCCTCGTCGAGCGCACGCGCAAGCCGGCGGCGTGGTGGATGATCGCCACCCTGGTCGCCGTGTTCCCGGCCAACGTGAACATGGCCGTGCACTCGGAGCGCTTCAAGCGCGTGCCGCGCTGGGCCCTCTACGCCCGGCTTCCGCTCCAGGCGCTGTTCATCTGGGACGTCTGGCACAGCGCGATCCGCGACGCCTGACCAGTCCGGTCGGAACAGCGGTAATCCTGCTTACGAACCGATCGATATTACGAACGGTTCGTGATAGAAGCCCTCGGGCGGGATGACCGAGCCACATCACGCCGCCCCAGTCGCCGCTCCGAGGCTCGAGGACGGCATCGCGGCCGTCCGCGACCACGGCCTGCGGCTCACCTCAGCTCGCAGGCTGTTGCTCGAGGTCCTGTACGCCACCGATGAGCCGCTCTCGGCCGAGCGCATCGCGGGCGGGCTCGACGGCCGCCTGCCGAGCTCCGACCTCGCCTCGGTCTACGCCAACCTCGAGACGCTCGAGCGCATCGGGCTGGTCCGCCACTTCCACGCAGGCCACGGGGCCGGCCTCTACGTGCGCGGCGGAGGGGGACCGCGGGAGTACCTCGCCTGCGAATCCTGCGGAGCGGTACGTGCCGTCGAGCCCGGCGAGCTGGATGGCGCCCGTCGCGAGATCCGCCGCCGCTTCGGCTACGAGGCCCGCTTCTCACACTTCCCGATCGTGGGACTCTGCGAGCGCTGCGCCGGGAACGGAGGCGCGTGATGGGCCGCCTCGCCAAAGCTCGCGCGGCCCTCACACCTGCCGAGCGCAGGACCGCACTTGGACTGATCCTTTTCATCGCCGCGCTGCACGCACTCGGGTTCTTCATCCTGATCGTGCTCGTCGCGCCGAAGGACCTGGCGCTCGGTGGCGGCGCCTTCACCGTCGGTGTGGGCATGACCGCCTACACACTCGGTCTCCGTCACGCCTTCGACGCCGACCACATCGCGGCGATCGACAACACCACCCGCAAGCTCATGGCCGAGGGCAAGCGTCCCCTCAGCGTCGGCTTCTTCTTCTCTCTCGGACACTCGACGATCGTCTTCGCGCTGGCGCTCCTGCTCGCGCTCGGCGTGCATGCACTCGTCGGACAGGTCGAGAGCGACAGCTCGACGCTTCAGGAGACGACCGGCGTCGTCGGGACGCTGGTCTCAGGCTCCTTCCTGTACCTGATCGCCGGGCTCAACCTCGTGGTGCTCCTGGGCGTGATCCGCGTGTTCCGGCGCATGCGCCAGGGCGACTTCGACGAGGCCGAGCTCGAGCAGCAGCTCGAGAACCGGGGCCTCATGAATCGGGTCTACGCCCGCTTCACCGGGGCCGTGCGGGAGCCCTGGCAGATGTACCCGCTCGGCATTCTGTTCGGGCTCGGCTTCGACACCGCCACCGAGATCGCGCTGCTCTTCCTTGCGGCGGGTGCGGCCTTCGGAGGCCTCCCCTTCTACGCGATCCTCTGCCTGCCGATCCTGTTCGCCTCCGGGATGTGCCTGCTCGACACGATCGACGGAGCATTCATGAACTTCGCCTACGGCTGGGCCTTCTCCAAACCGGTGCGGAAGATCTATTACAACATCACGGTCACGGGGCTCTCGGTGGCGGTGGCGCTGCTGATCGGCACCATCGAGCTGCTCTCGATCCTCGCCGAGAAGCTGGACCTGAGCGGCGGCATCTGGGACTTCGTCAGCAGCGTCGACCTCGGCGCCATGGGATATGCGATCGTCGGCCTCTTCGTCGGCACCTGGGCTCTTGCGGTCGCGGTCTGGCGCTTCGGCCGGATCGAGCAGCGCTGGTCGGCCGACCTGCGGCGGCCCTAGGCGAGCGCCGCGGCCACCGCCGCCTGTCCGTAGGAGATGCCGCCGTCGTTTGGCGGGAGCCGGCGCGGCACGAGCACGCGCAGCCCCGCTCGTTCGAGCTGCTCGGCCGTCCGCTCGAGCAGGAGCCGGTTCTGGAAGACGCCGCCTGAGAGCACGACCGTCGCCGTGCCCTGCCGCTCGCAGGCAGCCGCGGTGGCCCCGGCCACGCCGTTGTGGAAGCGCGCACTCACCACAGCCGCCGGCACGCCCGCCGCCAGGTCGGCGCGGACGGCGTGCACGGTCTCCCGCGCGTCGAGCGCCACGGGGCGCTCGCCGAGCAGGGGCAGCGGATAGGCGCCACGCTCGGAGCGGTCGGCCAGCGCCTCGAGCTCCACCGCCGGCTGGCCCTCGTAGCTCGCGACGAGCCGGATGCCGCAGAGAGCAGAGACCGCGTCGAACAGCCGGCCCATGCTCGTCGTGAGCGGCGACGCCAGGCCGGTTCGTACCAGCTCGGCCACCTCGTCCCAGCGCTGCGGCGAGACCCCGGGGAGTGGATCGGCCTCGTCGTCGAGCCAGGCGCAGGCCATCCGCCAGGGCTCCCGCGCCGCGCGATCGCCGCCCGGCAGTCGCACCGGGTGGAGCAGGCCGACGCGCTCGTAGCCGCGCAGGTCGCCCACCAGCAGCTCCCCACCCCACACCGTCCCGTCCGGCCCGTAGCCGCTGCCGTCGAAGATCGCGCCCACCGCCGGGCCGGTCTCGCCGTGCTCGGCCAGGCATGCGGCGAGGTGGGCGTGGTGGTGCTGGACGCCGACGAGCTCGGCGCCCTCGATCTCCTGCGCGTAACTCGTGGAGAGGTAGTGCGGGTGCAGGTCGTGCGCCACCACCTCCGGCGAGACCGCGAACACGCGCTCGAAGTGCTCGATCCCGGAACGGAACGAGCGCAGGGTCTCCCAGTTCTTGAGGTCGCCGATGTGGTGCCCCACCCAGGCGCGCCCGCCCTTGGCGAGGCAGAACGTGCTCTTGAGCTCCGCGCCGCAGGCGAGCAGCCGCCGCCCGGCCTCGACCGGCAGCGGCAGGCTGCTGGGCACGTGTCCGCGCGAGCGCCGCATCAGCATCGGGCCACGGCCGGTCGAGCGGACCACGGAGTCGTCCGTGCGCATGTGGATCGGCCGGTCGTGGGAGAGGAAGAGGTCGGCGATCTCGCGCAGGCGCGTGAGCGCGTCCTCGTCCTCGTAGGCGATCGGCTCGTCGGAGACGTTGCCGCTCGTCATCACGAGCGGACCGCCGAAGTCGGCGAGCAGCAGGTGGTGCAGCGGCGAGTAGGGCAGCATCACGCCGAGGTCGGGCGACAGCGGGGCCACCGACGGGGCGATCCCCGAGCCCGGCCGGCGCCGCGCGATCACGATCGGCCGCTCGCGCGAGCGGAGCAGCTCCTCGTCCTCCGGGCGCAGCTCGACGAGCTCGTGCGCGTCCACGGTCATCAGCGCGAACGGCTTGTCCTCGCGGCGCTTGCGCGAGCGGAGCGCCGCCACCGCCCGCTCATCGCGCGCGTCGCAGGCGAGGTGATAGCCGCCGAGCCCCTTCACGGCCAGGATCCGGCCCTCGGCCAGGGCGGCGACCGCGGCCGACAGCGGGTCGCCGCCGGCCGGCCGGCCGTCGCGGTCGGCGAGCCTCAGGCTCGGCCCGCAGTCGGGGCAGGCGTTGGGCTGGGCGTGGAAGCGGCGATCGGCCGGGTCGTCGTACTCGGCCTGGCAGGCCGGACACATGCGGAAGCCGGCCATCGTCGTGAGCCGCCGGTCGTACGGGACGCCGCGCACGATCGTGAAGCGCGGCCCGCAGTTCGTGCAGTTGACGAACGGGTAGCGGAAGCGGCGGTCGGCCGGGTCGAACAGCTCGCGCAGGCAGTCCTCGCAGGTCGTGCTGTCGGCCGAGACGAGCGCATCCGCCTCCCCGCGGCGACTCGACTCGGCGATCCGGAACCCGGTCTCGCCGCTCGCGGGGAGGGCATCGATTCCCACGTGCTCGACCGAGGCGAGCGGCGGCGCCTCGTGGGGAAGTCGGCGCAGGAGCTCGTCGACCGCGTCCGCCGCCCCCTCGACCTCGAGCAGCACTCCGCGATCGTCGTTCAGCACCCAGCCGGCGAGCCCGAGCTCACGCGCCAGACGGTAGACATACGGGCGGAAGCCGACGCCCTGTACGACGCCCTCCACCCTGGCCCGGGCTCTGACGGCGGTGGTCATTCCTGCGGCCTTCGCCGTGTCTCCGAAAGGACGAAGCCGTAGAGGGCGTGGTCGCTCGCGAGCGCCAGCCGCTCGGTGACCCGCAGCTTGCCCGCCTGGGACAGACCGAGCGCAGGCGCGATCCCCAGCTCGAAGCCGGCCCACAGGAGCAGCCCGTACAGCGGCCCCGCCCACGGCTTGAGCCGCACCTCGTCGGGCAGTAGCCCGAAGGCGACACCCCCGGCGCCGCCGTAGCCCCAGTGCGCCAGCTCGACGACCGCGCGGCGGCGGCTCCTCGGCACCCGCCGCCGCAGCCCCCGGGCACGCTCCTTGAAGATCGCCTTGGGCGGCGTCTGCTCGACGATGCCCATGTCCTGCGTGAAGGCGCGCATCCCGGTCATAGCCATGGCCGCCACCGCGCCGCGGACGCCGGCGTGGGCGACCTCCGTGGGACCGAGGCTGCTCACGCCTCCACGAGCTCCCTCAGCACGTGGTAGGCGCTGGCCTGCGCCTCCTGGATCCGGGGGATGTGCTCCGAGCGCGTGACCACTACGTGGTCGGCAAGCTCCTCGGCAGCCACCCGGCCGCCGTCGTAGCCGACCATCGCCACCGTCACCAGCCCGCGCCGGCGCGCCTCCTCGAGCGCCTCGATCACGTTGCCGGAGTTGCCGCTCGTGGAGAGGGCGAGCAGCGCGTCGCCCTCCCGTCCGTAGGCGATCACCTGGCGCTGGAAGATCTTCTCGACGCCCACGTCGTTGGCCACCGCCGTGAGGATCGCCGGATCCTCGGTGAGGTCGATGGCGGGCCGCGCGGGCCAGCGGCCGGCGGGTGGAGAGCGGAAGTCGGCCACGGCGTCCATCGCGTCAGTGGCCGAGCCGCCGTTGCCGAGCGCCAGCAGCTTGCTCCCGGCCTCGAAGCGGGAGCGCAGCCCCGCCGCGGCGTCCACCAGCGTCTCGCGGCCGTCTGTCAGCGTCTGCCGGCGGAGCTCTCCCACCTCCTCGGCCTTCATCAGTACCGACTCGCGGACGTCGTCGACCACACCATCCGTCTGCGACTGCTCGCCGCCGAGGAAGGGATAGAGGAAGCTCGAGGCACCGCCGCCGCGCGACGCGCTCCCCTGGTGCTCGAAGAACACGTGCACGAGCTCCCAGAGCACGTGGTAGTGGGTCTCCGCCAGCTCCTGGCGCACGAACGGGTCGGCCGAGGGCGGCGCGAACTCCCACTCGGCGCCGGCCTCGGCGTAGGCGATCGTCAGGCAGCCCCGCTCCCTCGCCGCGGCGACGCCCGCGCGGGTCTCGGGCTCGGCGTCGAAGGCCATGGCGATGTCGTCCGGCTCTACGAGCAGCGGGTCGAAGGCGAGGGCGGGCAATGCACGCTTGCCCACGATCACCGGATGGACGAACTCGACGCTCACGTGGCGGACGTCCGAGCGCGCGGCGGCCGTGCTCCCCAGAGCGAGCAGGCGCCCGCCGGCGACGAAGCGCTCGGACATCGCCTGGCAGAGGCGAGCGGTGCGCTCGGCCTCGGCGGCGAAGAAGCGCTCGTTGGCCGAGCCGCGCTCCTCGAGGCGGGCGCCGACGAGGTCGAGCGCGGCCAGCTCGGTCACGCGGGGGCGGCCTCCCTGGCGGAGACTCGCTCGAGCCAGTCGCGGAACGCGTCCACTCCCTCGCCGGTTCGCGCGCTCACGAGCAGGTGCTCCACCTCCGGGTTGACCTGCTCCAGGTAGCCGAGGAAGCGGTCGAGGTCGAAGTCGAGGTGCGGCAGGAGGTCGATCTTGTTGACGACGACCAGCTCGCAGGTGCGGAACATGAGCGGGTACTTGAGCGGCTTGTCCTCGCCCTCCGCCACCGACGCGATCATCGCGCGAGCGTCCTCGCCTACACGGAACTCCGCGGGGCAGACCAGATTGCCCACGTTCTCGATCACGAGCAGGTCGATCTCCTCGAGCGGTAGCGACGGGATCGCCGAGCGGACCATGTTGGCGTCGAGGTGGCACTCGCCGCCGAAGCCGGGGTCGGTGTTGAGCTGGGTGACCGGCACGTGGAGATGCGAGAGGCGGTCGGCGTCGAAGCTGCCCTGCACGTCGCCCTCGAGCACGCCGACCGACATTCCCTCGAGCGTGCGCTCGAGGAGCGTCGTCTTGCCCGCGCCCGGCGCGCTCATCAGGTTCACGACCTTCACCCCGTGGCGGTCGAAGTCGGCCCGGTTGGCCTCGGCGATCGTCGTGTTGGCGTCGAGCGCGTCCTCGGCGATCTTCACCTTGCTCCGGTGCATGCGGGCTCCTCCTCCAGCTCGATCGACTCAACCATCAGCTCGTCCCCGGCCACGACCTCGCAGCCGCTGCCGCAGTCCGCGCAGAGGAACAGCGGCAGGTCGAGCTCGCGCTCTGCGCCGCAGTCCTGGCAGCGAACCCGGGCCGGGACCAGCTCCTGCGCCAGCAGCGCGCCTTCGCAGACCGTGTCGCGCGTGACGATCCCGAAGTAGAACTCGAGCGACTCGGGCACCACCTGGCGGAGCGCGCCGACGCGCAGGTCGACGCGCGTCACGCGGCGCCCGTCCGCGTGGCGGAGGACCGTCTCGAGCACCGCCTCGCTCACCGAGAGCTCGTGCACCCAAGCTCCTCCACGGTCTCGAGCACGAGGTCGACCGCCCGGTCGACGGCGCCCTCGACCTCCTCCGAGAGCCCGAAGCCCATCTCCTCGACGGCCGCCGGCTCGCACGCGATCACAACGACCTTGCCCGGCCAGCCGCCCACGGCCTTGACGAAGCGGAGCACGGTTTGCGGGTCCATCCCGTGCGGGTCGATCATCTCGCCGTCCTCGATCGGACCCTCGAACTCCTCCTCGTCCGGCTCCATCACGTACAGCGTCCCGGGTGGCTCGCCGTTGCGGCTCGCGTCCACCAGCACGAGGCCGTCGTAGCCGCGCATCACCTCGTAGGCGAGGTCGAGGCCGCCCGTGCCGAAGTCGAAGACCGCCACCCCCTCGGGGAGCTCGCGCTGCGTCAACCGCTGGGCCACCTGGCCGCCGAAGCCGTCGTCGCGCAGGAAGGCGTTGCCGATTCCCGCCACCAGAACCTTGGGAGTCACGCCAGCTCGACCTCCTTGGGCTTGAAGAAGTGGAAGCGCCCCGTGTCGCGCATCAGCTCGCGGCCGGGGTCGTCGTCGATGGAGACGGCCAGGTGGACGCCGCCCTCGGGATCGAGGTAGATCCGCTCGACGGTGGCGGTCCTGCCGTGCAGCATCCGGTCGTAGAAGTCGCGCTCGACGTCGGGGCGCATCACCACGCGGGTGCCGCGCCGGAAGGTCATGCCGTCGACCGTGGCCTCGTCCTCGCCCGCGCGCGGGTCGCGCATCTCGAGCCGCCCGTGGAGCTTCATGAGGTCCTCGGGCGTCGTGGCCGCGGCCCGCTCGATCATCTCGCGGACCGCCGGGTCCTGGTGCTCGATCTCGCTCCGCTCCTCGTCGCTCAGCGCCTGGACGTGCAGGAGCAGCGCCTCCTCGATCTCCGTCCCGTCGAACAGGTTGCCGCGGCTCTCCGGGGCGATCTGCGGGTGGTCCGGGAGCACGATCGCCGCGCCGAGCACGGCGTCGTCGGCCGCCGTGGCCAGCACCGGGTAGGAGTTGACCTGGTCGCCCGGATGGTCGAGCGGCGAGAGGAAGCGGCCGCCCGCGGCCCGGATCACGACGTGGGTCGAGATGAACGAGCTGCGCAGCGCCTCGGCGCGGTCGCCGCCGGCGAACGGCGTCGTGTTGTGCACGCACGCCACCACGCGGTCTCCCTCGTGGCGCAGCCGCACCCGGCCGCGCAGGTGATCGAACTCGAACTCGCGAACGCCCGGCTCCGCCAGCTCCACCCGGCGCTCGACGGCTTCGTGGCGCTCTCCGGCTGCCTGGAGGAAGCGCACCGTGAAAGAAAGGGCCCCGTCCCCTTTTTTTCGGCAGTCGATCCGGAGGTGGTCGAAGCAGCTCGCGTTGGCCTCGGCGTACGCGGGCGGGTAGACGATCCCGAAGGGCGTGGGCGTGGCGTTCTTCGTGGCGCCCGGCGTGTACGGGTAGAGCGCGTAGCCCTCGTACAGGAGCGAGTCGACGAGCTCCTCCAGCCCGGCGCTCACCGGAGCAGCTCCGCGATGCAGTCGTCGAGCGTCATCAGGCCGCGCTCGGCGCGGTAGCGCCGCAGCGCCTCCACCGTGTCCTCGCGCAGGTGGACGAGCCCGCCCGGCGGGTAGTGGCTCGCCACCGCCTGGCGCCAGGTGGCCAGCGGCAGCTGGAAGTCCGCGCTCGCGCTCCAGGGGATGCGGACCATCTGGAGCCGGTCCTGCTCGCCGCGGTAGAGCACCGTACCGGTGAAGTGGAACGCGATCGGGATCTTGCCCGCCTCGACCCCGCCGAAGTACTTGACCACCGGCAGCTCGAGCTCCGCCCCGCAGGGCAGCATCAGCTCGAAGCGGGCCGCCCCCATGAAGCTCGGCACGAGCAGCTCCTGGCGTGCCCAGACGAGGTTCTCCGGCACGCCGTCGAAGCGCGCGGGGTCGCCGAACAGCTCCACGAGCCGCTCCCGTTCCGACGTCTCGTAGCTGCGCTTGGCGGGCTCGATCATCACCTGAGCGGTGAGCGCGATCGTGTACACCTCGCGCTCGCTCCGATCGCGGATCCGCAGCTCGAAGGCGAGCGTCGGCGCCGAGGCGTTCTCCACCGCGCGCGCATCGAGCACCCAGAGGTCGGGCGCGGGCGTGGTGAGCGCCGGCTCCGCGACGCTCATCGCAGCTCCTCGAAGAAGCGCTCGACGGCCTGCTCGGGGCCGGAGCCGCCCGAGATCCCCTCCCAGGCCGCCTTGATCAGCCCCGCCAGGCGGTAGGCCTCGTCGGTGGGCACGATCGCGTACTTCGGCGGCTTGCCCGCCGCGTGCACCACCAGTGCCTCGGCCTCGGGCTCCAACGTCTGGAGCTCCGCGTTGAGAGCCACCAGCTCCTCCCAGGCCGACAGGTCGAGCTCCGACTCGACCGGGCCCGCCGGACTCGGATAGAGCGCCACCACGCCGTTGCCAGAGCGCAGGAAGAAGGCGAGTCCGATCGGGATGCGAAAGCGCGCCCAGAGGTCCTCCGGGAGCGTGAACTCGTCGAGCAGGAGCTTGCGGTTGCCGGTCGGCCTGTACTCGGCGTCGCCGGAGCGCAGCGCCCAGCAGCTCTCGCAGACGCAGACGATCCGGCGCTCGTCGAGGTGGAGCAGGTGGCGGTGGTCCTCCGGCATCGAGGTGCCGCAGAGGTCGCAGTCGGCCTCGAGCGGCTGCGGCCCCTCGGGCATCTCCCGCATCTGGAGCCGCTTCAGGCGGGCGACGACCTGGGCCTGCGTCCGGTCTGGCGCGCTCAAACCGGCAGCGCCACCTTGGCCGCCCCGTCACCCACGAGCAGCGGCACCGGATCGAGCTGGAGCCGCTCCTCGTCGAGCGTCCGGCCGGCCCGCGGCAGGTAGAAGCCGCGCTCGCAGGCCGGACAGTTGAGGAGGCCGTCCGCGAGTTGCCCGCCCGCGAGGGACGAGCCGCAGGCGGCGCAGTGGTCGAGGTAGGCGAGCAGGTCGCCCTCTACTCGGGCCACCACCAGGGCCCGGCCGTGGAGCTCGACCGGCCTGAGCTCGCCCTCCGCGACGTCGGTCACGCCGTCGAGCGAGTCCCAGTCGGGCGTCCCGCCGCCGTTCGCCATAGGCAGCGGCACGCCGGTCACCTCCGGCCCGGCGGCGCCCTCGACGTCCATGCCGAGCAGGTCGGGGGCCGCGTCGCGGAGCGCCCGCTCCACGGCGAGCTCCAGGGTCGACGACGAGGCGCCGCAGCCGTTGCAGCTGCCCTCGAGCCGCAGCCGCGCAACCCCGTCCTCGATCCCCAGCAGCTCCACCCCGCCGCCGTGCGACCCCATGTACGGCCGCACCTGCTCGAGCGCGGCCTGCACCCGCTCCTCGAGGGGAACGGGATAGAGGTCGTGGAGCAGCAGCAGGCTGCCCACCACCGGGTCCTCCGCAAGCCCCAGCCGGTCCTCCGGCGGCACCGCCTCGAGCAGGCGCCGCATCCCCTCTCCGTGCAGCTCGAGCACGGCCGCGGAGAGCCCCTCCGCGACCCGGCGTCCGTCCGGATCGCGGATCTGCTCCAGCTCGTCCGTCAGCCGCTGGACATGCGCGAGCAGCGCGTCGGAGTCCATTTACGCCAGCCCGGTCGGCCTGTGGACCACCTTCCTCACCTTGCCGCCGCCGCTGTACATGTGGACGCCGCACGGCAGGCACGGGTCGAAGCTCCGCACCGCCCGCATGATGTCCACGCCCTTGAACTTGTCGGGCCCGTTCTCCTCGAAGATCGGCGTGTTCTGCACCGCATCCTCGTAGGGGCCGGGGGTCCCGTTCGAGTCCCTCGGGCTCGCGTTCCAGGGCGTCGGTGGGTAGGGCTGGTAGTTCGCGATCTTGCCGTCGCGGATCACCATGTGGTGCGACAGCACGCCGCGGGCCGCCTCGTGGAAGCCGCAGGAGACGGCCTCCTGGGGCACCTGGAAATCGGACCAGCTCTTGGTCCGTCCGGCTCGCACCTCCTTGAACGCCTGGTCGAGGTTGTAGAGCGCCACCGCGGCCGAGTAGGCCTGGTGGTACGACCGCGCCCTGTCGCGCTCGATCGCGTTCGACTTGGCGGGCACCTTCCACTCGAGCTCCATCTCGGGCATCGCGTGGCCCTTGGGCAGCACCATCTTGATGCTCTCGCCCGTGGCCTTGACGTAGCCGAGGTCGACCAGTCCTGCCTTGGCCGTGACCCACTGGCGGGCGAACGGGCCGCCGCCGGTGTCGCAGCAGACCTCGGTGTCCGACCGCTTGTCGTAGATCCGCGGCGAGACCACCCAGGAGTACTTGTCCGCGAAGTCGCGCTTCTGCGGCTTCGGCAGCGTCTGCTTGTTCCACGGGTGGCGCTTGTCCACGTCGTTGCCGAGCGGGTCCCTCGTGACGAAGGTCTGCTCGCCGCCCCAGTCGTCGAAGTAGGACGAGCCGAGCATGATCCGGATCATCAGGTTGATCTCGACCAGGTCGGTCGTGACCAGCTCCCCGTTGATCGCGACGCCCGGCGTGACGAACCGGTTGCGGCCCCACTCGGTCATCGTCTTGTAGTCGTAGAGCGGGATCCCGGCGCCGGGGTCGTCGAAGGCCCCCCAGCAGACCAGGTTCGTGTCCCTGTAGCCGACGTCGTCGTAGCCGGGCAGCTCCTGGAGGAAGAAGTCGTACAGGTCGTCGTGCATCGTGACCGAACGCTTCGCGTAGTCCATGTAGCGCATCAGCCGCACGTAGTAGTCCGTGAGCGTCTGGTGCGTGATGTGCGCCGAGCAGCCCCCCGGCATGATCGTCGAGGGATGCGTGTGCCGGCCTCCGAAGAGGCAGTACATCTCGCGCGTGTAGCGGGCCACCTGGAGGGTCTCCAGGTAGAACTCGCCCGTGAACGGGTTGAGCGCCCGCATGATGTCCGCGACCGTCTTGTAGCCGTGGACGTCGCCGTGCGGAGCCGAGGTCGACTCCGCCGTCTGCAGCAGGCTCGGGTTGGTCTCCTTGACCATCTGCTCGCAGAAGTCCACGTTGCACATGCAGTCGTTGAAGATCGCGTGGTCGAACATGTAGTCCGCGAGCTCCGCCAGGTTGAACGCGTAGTCCCCCAGCGGCGGCGGCACCACGCCGTAGGCCATGTTCTGGTTCAGGCACGAGGTGGTGCAGTGGTTGTCCCCGCAGATCCCGCAGATCCGGCTCGTTATGAAGTGGGCGTCACGAGGATCGATCCCCTTCATGAAGATGTCGAAGCCGCGGAAGATCATCGAGGTCGAGTAGCACTTGTTGACCCTCTGGTTCGAGAAGTCGATCTCCGTGTGGATCCCGAGCGACCCGACGATGCGGGTGATCGGGTCCCACGACATCTCCTTGACGACGACCTTCTGCTCCTGGGGTGTCTCGACGGTTGACATCGTTTCTCCTCCCTACCAGCGCTTGGAGTAGCCGGTCGCGAGCGTTGGCCCGGGTCGCCTCCACTCGGGCTCCTTGTCGAAGTTGTTGGCGATGTGGCGGTGCCGGAAGTACCTGATGAGCCCGCCCCACACCTGCTCTCCTCTCGCGGCCCAGGCACCCCAGCGGTCCTCGTCCATGAACGGCATGTACTTGTCGGGGAACCCCGGCATCGTGCAGGCCATGCAGATCCCGCCGACGTTCGGGCAGCCTCCGACTCCCGACTGCCAGCCGCGGATCGGCACGTTGCACTTCACCACCGGCCCCTTGCAGCCGAGCTTCACGAGGCAGCGCGGGTCGTCGCCGTACTCCGTGGCGAACTGGCCCTCCTCGGTGTAGCCCGCCCGGTTGCAACCCTCGCGGACCGTCCGGCCGAACAGCCAGGTCGGACGGTGGGCCTCGTCCAGCTCCGGCACCGGCGCCATCCCGGCCAGGTGGAAGACCAGGTACATCAGCGCCTCGGTCATGTTGTCGGGCTGGGCCGGACAGCCGGGGATGCAGACCACCGGCAGACCGGCCGACGACTTCCAGTTCCAGCCGAGGTAGTCGGGCAGGCCCATCGCGCCGGTCGGGTTGTTCTTCATCGCCGGAATGCCGCCGTAGGTGGCGCAGGTGCCGACCGCAACCACGGCCGCCGCCTTGGGCGCCAGCCGATCGACCCACTCGTTGGTCGTGATCGGCTGGTCCGTCTCCGGGTCGTTGCCCATCGCGGCCCAGTGGCCCTCGCCGTTGATCTCCTCGTTGGGGATCGAGCCCTCGACCACGAGCACGAACGGATCGAGCTCGCCCTTCTCGGCCTGGTACCAGGCCTCCATGAAATCGGCGCCGTTCTCGTAGGCCAGGACAGGGTTGTGCACCACCACCTTCGGCATCCCCGGGATGACCCCGGTGATGATGTCCTCCAGGCTGGGGTCGACCGCGCTCGTCATCGCGACGGAGTCGCCGTCGCAGGAGAGGCCGGTCGTCATCCACACCACGTGGGCGGTGATGGCCTCAGTCTGTTCCTGGTTCTCTACGAACTGCGTCGCCATCTGGCGCTCCTCCCTCTCAACAGATCCGCGGCAATGGATCGCCGGCCAGCAGATCCATCACCCGTCTCCCGCCGAAGGCTGTGTCCACCAACACCATCCTCGGCGGCTCCGTCCTCACCTCCCCGATCTCCGCGGCCTCCTCGCAGCCGGGCACGGAGCGCAGCGCGGCGAGTGCCGCGTCCGCCCGCTCGGGCGCGACGAAGGCCACCAGCTTTCCCTCGTTCGCCATGTACATCGGATCGATTCCCAAGAGCTCCGCGGCGCCGGCCACGATCGGCGACACCGGCACGTCGCGCTCGCTCACGAGCACCGCGACGCCCGAGGCGCGCGCCAGCTCGTTGAGTACCGACGCCACGCCCCCGCGCGTCGCGTCGCGCATGCAGCGGAGCGCGGGCCCGGCCGCGTCAAGCAGCGCGTCGGCCGCCGGCCAGAGCGAGCAGGTGTCCGACTGGACCTCGGCCTCGAGGGCAAACTCGTCGCGCGCGAGCATGATCGCCGTGCCGTGCTCGCCGATCGAGCCGGAGACCAGCACGCGGTCGCCCGGGCGCAGCCCAGTCGTGGACAGCTCGGCGCGCGGGTCCGCCGCGCCGACGCCTGTCGTACAGGCGTAGATCTTGTCGGCGTGACCGCGCTCGACCACCTTGGTGTCGCCGCTCACGATCCGCACGCCGGCCTCGTCAGCGGCGGCCGCCGCGGCGCTGACCTCCGCGCGCAGCTCCTCGGCCGCCAGCCCCTCCTCGAGCACGAGCGACAGGCTGAGCGCCAGCGGCCGGGCGCCGGACACGGCCAGGTCGTTCACGGTCCCGTTCACGGCCAGCTCGCCGATCGATCCGCCCGGGAAGCGGATCGGCCTGACCACGAAGCTGTCGCTGGTGATCCGCAGGTCGGTGCCGGGCACTGCGCCGGCGTCGTCCAGCTCGTCCATCCCGAAGGCCGGCGCGAGCAGCCCCTCGATCAGCGACTGCGTCGCCTTGCCGCCGGCCCCGTGCGACATCGTGATCTGCTCGTCCTTGAACTTGGCGCGCTTCGAGCGCGTCGTCTCGATGATCCCGAGGATCCGCTCCTCCCGGTCGGTGGCCGATCCGGAAGTCACACGACCTCCCGTTCGCGCGCGTAGCGGCCGTAGTTGTAGAAGGCGGCGCAGGCGCCCTCGGGCGAGACCATGCAGGTCCCGATCGGACGCTCCGGCGTGCAGGCGGTGCCGAAGACCTTGCACTCCCACGGCTTGATCACGCCCTTCAGCACCTCGCCGCACTGGCAGGCCTTGGGGTCGGCCACGCGGACCCCCGGCACGTCGAAGCGGCGCTCGGCGTCGAGCTCGGCGTAGGCGTCGGAGAGGCGGAGCGCGCTGTGGGAGATGAAGCCGAGCCCCCGCCACTCGAAGTGCGGGCGCAGCTCGAAGACCTCCGACATCACCTCGAGCGCGCGCAGGTTGCCCTCGTAGGGCACCACGCGCGTGTACTGGTTCTCCACCTCGCAGCGGCCCCCCGCGAGCTGGCGCATGATCATCTGCACCGACTGGAGGAGGTCGAGCGGCTCGAAGCCCGAGATCACGACCGGCTTGCCGTAGTCGGCCGGGATGAACTCGAACGGCCGCGCGCCCACGACCGTGGCCACGTGCCCGGGACCGATGAAGCCGTCGAGCCGCAGGTCGGGCGACTCGAGCAGCGCCCGCAGCGGCGGCACGATCGTCACGTGGTTGCACATGCAGGAGAAGTTCTCGACGCCCTCCGCCCGGGCGCGCTTCAGCGTCAGCGCGGTCGAGGGCGCGGTGGTCTCGAAGCCGATCGCGAAGAAGACGACCGGGCGGTCCGGATTGGACTTGGCGATCCGCAGCGCGTCGAGCGGCGAGTAGACCATGCGCACGTCGGCGCCGCTCGCCTTGGCCTCGAGCAGGCTGCCGCGCGAGCCGGGCACACGCATCATGTCGCCGAAGCAGGTGAATATCACGCCGTCGTTCTCGGCGATCGAGATCCCGTCGTCCACACGGCCCATCGGGATCACGCACACCGGGCAGCCGGGCCCGTGGACGAGCTCGACGTTGTCCGGGAGCAGGTCGTCGACGCCGTACTTGTAGATCGAGTGCGTGTGGCCGCCGCAGACCTCCATCACCTTGTAATGGCGGCCCGGCTCGACGAGCGACAGGATCTCCCCGGACAGCGCGCGGCCGAGCTCGGGATCCCGGAACTCGTCTACGTATTTCACGGCCCGAGCCTCTGGAGCGCGGTGCCCGCATGCACGAGCAGCGAGTCGCCCGGGGTGACCGAGCCGACGAGCTCGGTCTGCACGGACTCGCTCTGGCCACCGTCGTCGACGCAAAGAGCCAGGCCGCGCTCGACGTCGACCTTCCGGACCGTCAGCGGGATCGCGGTGTCGCCGCAGGTGATGCAGCCGTCACCGTGATCGCACGCGGGCCCGTTCACTCGATGGCGCTCGCCTTCAGCTCTTCGAGCTCCTGCTCATAGTCCGCGCCCATTCCCTCCAGCAGCTTGAGGGTGGCCTGGGCCTCCTCCTCGTCCACCTTGGAGAGGGCGAAGCCCACGTGGATGAGCACCCAGTCCCCGGGGATCACGCCGCCGCCCGGGTCCGAGTCGAGCAACCCCACGTTCACGGTGCGGCGCACCCCGGCTACGTCGACGCTGGCTAGCCGGTTGGGTTCGTCGACGACTTCGACGACTCTCCCTGGAATGGCTAGGCACATCGGTCCGACGGTCTCCTCGCCCGCGGGTGCCATGCACGATATGACCCGGCAAGACGCCCGAAAAGGGCGGCGTAATTCGGATTACACGCGGTCGTAGTTGCGCCGGATCGCGCGCTTGCGGAGCCGCTGGATGACCGGCCCCCAGGTGAAGCGCGCGGCGTTGGCGGCGAGCCGGGCGGCGCGTGGCGCGTCGCCGAACGGCATGAACTGGTCCGGGAAGCCGGGCATCGTGCAGCCGATGCAGAGGCCGCCGACGTTGGGGCAGCCTCCGACTCCCGACTGCCAGCCGCGAATCGGCACGTTGCACTTCACAACCGGGCCCATGCAGCCCAGCTTGACCATGCAGCGCGGGTCGTCGCCGTGCTCCTCGGCGAACTGGCCCTGCTCGGCGAAGCCGGCGCGGTTGCAGCCCTCCTGGACCGTGCGGCCGAAGAGCCACTCGGGTCGCCCGTGATCGTCGAGCTCGATCGCCGGCGCCAGCCCAGCGACGGAGAGCACGAGCCGGAGGAGCGTCTCGGTGATGTTGTCGGGCTGCGCGGGGCAGCCGGGCAGGTTCACGAGCGGCAGGCCTGAGCGCGAGCGCCAGTCCGCTCCGAGGTAGTCCCGCAGTCCCATCGCGCCCGTGGGGTTGTTCTTCATCGCCGGCACGCCGCCGTACGTGGCACAGGTGCCGACGGCGAGGGCGGCGGCCGCCCCCGGCGCCAGCCGGTCGATCCACTCGTTGGTGGTGATTGGCTGACCGCTTCGCGGGTCGGTACCGAGCCCGGCCCAGTGCCCCTCGCCGCTGATCTCCTCGTCGGGCACCGAGCCCTCGAGCACCAGGATGAACGGATCGAGCTTGCCGGCCTCCGCGTCGCGCCAGGCGCGCAGGAAGTCGTCGCCGGACTCGAACGCCAGCACCGGGTTGTAGATCACGACCCCCGGCATCCCGGGCAGCGTCCCGGTGAGGAGGTCCTCGAGCGCGGGGCCGGTGGCCGAGGTCATGGCGAGCGTGTCGCCGTCGCAGCCGAGCCCGGTCGTCATCCAGATCACGTGGACCAGCGCCTGGTCCGGATCGATGCTGAGTTGCCCGTGGGGGCCGGCCGCGGGCGGCGCGCTCATTGCAGTCGGGCCACCCTTGCTCGCTCGGCGGGGCGCTCGAGCAGGTGCGAGAGGTGATGGTCGGCCGTCCCGTGCAGCACGAGCTCGTGGGGCTCGCGGCTCACCAGGTCGGCGCGTCCGAGCCTGGCCAGTGCGTGTGAGACCGACGGACGCTCGGCTCCCACCAGCCTGCCGATCAGCCTGTGCGTGAGCGGCAGGGAGAGGTGGATGCCGTCGGGCTGCACGGTGCCCCAGCGCTCCGCGAGCTGCCATAGGAGAAGAGCCACGCGCACGTCGGCTCGCGGATGGCAGGTGGCCGCGCGCTGGACGTTGAGGGCCATCGCCCGGCGCACGCCCCGCTGCACCAGCGCGCCCGTGATCTGGGACCAGGGGCGCATGCGGCGCGCGAACTCCTTGTCGAGGACGGCGATCCGCACCGGGACGAGCGCGCTCGACACTCGCTTGCGGGTGAAGAAGACCACGTCGCCACCCGTCTGCCAGGGGCAGAGGAGGTCGCCCTCCCCCACCAGCTCGCTGGCCGTGCGCCCGCCCACCTCGGTGTCGAGCTCGATCACGCCGGCCACGATCAAGAGGCCCAGCCCTCCGGCCACCTGGGCGAACAGCGGCTCGAGGTCGAACTCGCCGGCCGGCAGCCCGCACACGCGGGCGGTGACGGCGGAGCGCGCCGCCACGCGCAGGTTCATGTCGAAGCGGGCGGCGAGGTCCTCGTCGAGGTCGAGCAGGTAGGCGTAGCGGGACGAGATGCTCGTGCCCCGCGGGACCTGGTCCGGGCGAACAGGCAGGCGGACGGGATCCGGCTGCCTCCGCGTCTGGTGGCCGTCCACCGCTCTCCTCGCACTCGACCGAACTGCCACTCCGACTGTACAGCGATGCGCAAGGGGCGTCGGCGTATCCTGAGCCGGTGCCCACCCGGCTCGTATTCCGCTGCCAGCTCTGCGACGCGGAGCCCGACGAAGAGACCTACCGCAGCCTGGCCGCGCAGCTCCAGGAGATGCGCTTCGGCGAGTACGTCGATGCCGTGCCCGGCGGCTGGCTCGTCTGGCACGGGCGCGGCCCCTACGGCCCCACCCGTTATGCCTGCCGGGGCCATCGCGTGGCCCTGCGCGAGTACATCCGAAAGCACTACGGGACCCTCGGCTGGCACCCGCACGCGCGCGTCCTGGGCGATGTGCCCGCCGAGGTGAGCGGCGAGCTCGCGGAGCCCCCGGCGCGGGGCCGCCGGGCGAGCGCCCGCCAGCGCTGGCTCAGCCGCTACGGAGCCGCGTTCCCCGGCCGGATCTGAGAGCCGCCGCCGCACCTTGAAGGCCCTCTGGCTGATCCCGCTGCTCGCGGCCGCCGCGGTCGCCTCCGCGCCGCCGGCCGGCGCCTGCGCCTGCGGGATCGCGATTCAGGCCGACGTCGCCTACGAGGAGGGCCTCGTGACCTGGGACGGCCGCCACGAGACCACCACGGTCAAGCTCGACCTCCAGAACGCCGGGCCGCGCGCGGCGGTGGTGTTCCCGGTCCCGGCCGAGCCGCGCGTGCACCAGATCAAGGCCGGCACAGACCTGTTCGGCTACCTCGACAAGGCCACCCGTCCGCCGCAGCCCGAGAGCGGCGGCGAGGGCAGCGGGGCCGCGGCGCCCGCCGGTGTCGACGTGGTATCGCGCCGGACGATCGGTGCCTTCGACGTCGCGGTGCTCCGCTCGACCCGGAGCGACGCGCTGGCGGCGTGGCTCAGCCGCAACTCGTACCGGGTGCCGGCTGCGGCGCAGCCGATCCTCGACCGCTACGTGAAGCGCCGCTGGGACTTCGTCGCGATCAAGCTGGCGAAGGGGCGCGACGGCTCGCTGGCGCCGCTGCGGATCTCGTTCGACGCCGGCCGGGCCGTCTATCCGATGGAGCTCTCGCGTGCGGCACGCGCGCCCGTTTCGCTCCGCCTCTACGTCAACTCGCGGCGGGCGGTGGACGCCACGGGGATCGCCGGGATGCAGCGGGTCTTCGATTCGGACGTGGACGACCTCGACCCGCGTCCGCCGGCCGAAATCAGGGCGCTCCTCCCAGAGCCGCATTTGACCCGGCTGGAGCTGACCGGCGCGGCGCCGTCGGCGATCCACGGCGACGTCGGCCTCAGGACCGCGTCGGTGTCGACCAGCGGCGGCAGCGGCCTCGGCTGGCTCGCGTGGGTCGCGATCGCAGCCGCGGCCCTCGCCCTGCTCGTGGCGGCGCTGCGGCTGCGCCGCCGCACCGGCTAGGCGACTACCTCCATGCCCACTCGCTCATCGGCCGCGGCCTCGCGCGGATCCTCCACCGCCAGTACAGCCTCGAGCGCGGCGATGGCCACGGCGAGCTGCGACAGGTCGGGCTCGCGCGTGGTCAGGCGCTGGAGCTGGATGCCCGGCCACATGAGCGCGCGGGCCCACGCCTTGGAGCGGTTGCGGCCGAACAGCTTGATGATCTCGAACGCGATGCCCGCCACGAGCGGGATCCCCACCACGCGCGAGACGAACAGCCAGAGCCAGGGCAGCTTGCCGAGCGGGGCGAAGACGAAGATCGCCACGATCATGACGATCAGCAGGAAGCTGGTTCCGCAGCGCGGGTGGAAGCGGGAGAACTCGCGCGCGTTCTCAGGCGTAAGCGGCTGGCCGGCCTCGTAGCAGGAGATCGTCTTGTGCTCCGCGCCGTGGTACTCGAAGACGCGCTGGAGGTCGCGCATGCGCGAGATCAGCCACAGGTAGGCGAGGAAGATCGAGATCCGGACGAGCTTCTCGATCAGCACGAACACCAGCGAGTTGGGGATGTCGTCGCGGAAAAGGTTGGTGAGCCCGGCCGGCAGGAGGAAGAACAGCCCTACGGCGAACAGCACCGCGAAGATCACGGTCCCGGCCCAGGTGCCGCCGCCGATGTCCTGCTGCTCCCCCGCCGCGTCCGGCGGAACCTGAGCGTTGGCCGATATGCCGAGCGCCCTGAAGCCGATCTTGAGCGACTCGGCCAGGGCGACGACGCCACGGACGATCGGGAGCCGCAGCAGCCGGTGCCGCTTGGTCCAGGAGACGAGCGGCTCGGAGCTGATCTCGACCTCGCCCTTGGCGCCCTCCTTGGAGTCGGGCCCGCCCGCGGCGAGCTGCTCCTCGGAGGGCTTGCGAACCGCGACGGCCCAGGTAGAGACGCCGCGCATCATGACCCCCTCGAGCACCGCCTGGCCGCCGACCGGGGCGTCGCTCGTCGCCTGGCGTACGGGCTCTCGCTCCAGGGTCGGGCCGGCGGCGGTCACTGCCCCATCGTATCGGCGGGTCGGCCGCGTCCTTTTACGTCAGCAGTCCGCGCCCGCGCGATTGTCGCCCTCGTTGCTCTCCGGGACCGTGCCGTCCGGGTCCACGTGGAACGAGTAGTGGCTCTTGCACGCGGGGGCGTCGAACGAAAGGCGAACCGAGTCAGCGGGCTCGAGGGCCGGCACCACCTGCGCGCCCCTGATGGTCCCATCGACCGTGAGCTGGACCTTCACTCCGCCGGCGGCCAGCTCGCCCACGTTGCGCACGCGGACGTTGTAGCGCCACTTGCCGCCACCGAGCCCGCGCGTGCCGAGGAGCTGCACCCGCAGGTTGGCCTGCGGCTCGAACATCCGGCAGGACTTGGACGTGCGGTGGGTGCCTCGCTGGAAGTGGTTTTTCTTGTCGTACCAGCGGTAGCGCACGCGCATGCGGTAGGTCGAGCCGTAGTTGAGGCCCTTGACCTGCTGGCTGTAGCCGTAGGCGCGCACGCCGACGGCCGACTTGCGCCAGTGCGAGAGGCCGGGTGCGTGGACGTTCTTGAAGCGACTCGTGTTGGGCGCGCGCTCGAGCAGGCTGAAACGCATGCGCATCCGCCGCGTGCGACGCAGCTTCCTCATCCGCCCGTAGAAGACGGCGCTCCGGTCGTCGAGCGAGCAGGACTTGACGCGCACGCTGGCCTTCGACTTGGGGATCCGGGGCAGGGAGCCGTACGCCGTCGCGGCCACAGCGGCCGCGGCGGCCAGGATCAGCGCGATGACGGCGAGTCGACGCATGCCACGTGAAAACAGACCTGCAAGCCCGGAGTTTCGGCGCTGGAGAGAGGTCTGCTCAGGCGCGGCTGCGGGCTGCGCGACGGCGGAAGCGCTCGACCCGGCCACCGGTGTCGACGAGCTTCTGCCGACCGGTGTAGAAGGGATGGCAGTTGGAGCAGATCTCCACGTGCAGCTCCGGCTTGGTGGAACGAGTCCAGAACTCGTTTCCGCACGTGCAGCGCACGTGGGCCTGGACGTACTCGGGATGGATTTCGGGCTTCATTGCTCTTTGAGGATAGCCCCTGCCGGCATCCAGCCGGCAGTCCTGTTGGAAACGCACGCCGTCCCGGCGCGCGAGACCGGCGCGGGGCTTCGCCAGCGCCTCTAGCGGCGCCCGGCCGGTTCTAGCCGCGCCTTCGCCGGCGGCGAAACCAGGCGCGCAGCCGCGCCCACCAGGTGCTGGGGCGCCCGAAGCGGGCGGCCTGCGGCTGCATCGCCCTCACGAGCTCGACCCAGTCGTCGAGCGGCAGGCTGCCCTCGATGAGCCGCGCCAGCGCAGCGGTCACAGGCGCCTCGATGCCCGCCCGCTGGAGGGCGTGGGCCAGGAGAGGCACGGTCTCGAGCGCCTCGACCGCCTGCCCGAGGCGGGCGGGGATCGCGTCCGCCGCTACCCCATCGGCCAGCAGCTCGCCGGCACTGCGGTTGCGTGACCTCGGGGCAAGCGCGGTTGCGACCAGGTCGCCCGTCCCGCCGCGGCCCACGAACGTGCGCGGCGCGCCGCCGCTGATCTCGGCCAGCGAGAGCACCTCGAGGAAGATGTCGGCCGCCGCCATCCCGGCGGCGTTGAGTCCCTGGGCCTGGGTGGCGCCGACGGCCACGGCGGCCGCGTTCTTCGCCACGCCCGCCAGCTCGACCCCGACCGGGTCGTCCGACACCTCGCAGACCACCCCCGCGGCCTGGAACGTCTCCGCCACTCGGTGGGCGAGCGGCTCCGAGTGCGACGCGCAGACGAGCCCCGCCCCCGACTCGACCATCTCGCGCGCGTGCGCGGGGCCGCCCACCACGGCCGTGCGCGCGACCCCGAACGAGCGCTCGAGCCCCACGCTCGGCGGCTCGCCGTCCGGCGGCACCAGCCCCTTGGCCAGCGACACGATCCCCGCTCGCTCCGACACGCCCAGCCGCTGGAGCTCCGCCACCGCGTCCCCGAGGCCCGCCGAGGGCACCGCGAGGAAGACCAGGTCGGGTCGCTGGAACTGGTCCTCGCGGGCGCCGAGGGCCCGGACCTTGAGCTCTCGTGGGAGCTCGACGCCCGCCAGGTAGCGCTCGTTCTCGCGCTTCTCCTCGAGCTGCCGCGCCTGCTCCACCGTTCGGCAGAGGAGCGTCGTCCGCACGCCGGCGCGAACGAGGAGGAGCGCCACCGCGGTCCCGAACGACCCGGCGCCCACGATGCTCGCGCGGCGAGGATGCTGGCCGGGGTAACGGATGGCGGCACGGTATAAGGAGGCTGTGACGCACGCGGTGGTTCTAGTCAAAGCCAAGCGCGAGGCGCTTTCCAGCCTCGGCGGCGAGCTCGCCGACGTCGAGGGCGTGGCGGAGGCCTACTCGGTCACCGGCGAGTGGGACTTCGTCGCGATCGTGCGCGTGCCGGAGCACGACCGGCTCGCCGAGGTCGTCACCGAGCGGCTCGCGGGCATCGAGGCCATCGAGCGCACGTACACGATGGTCGCCTTCGAGGTCTTCTCCGAGCACGACCTCGAGGCGATGTTCTCGATCGGCGGCTAGCTCGGGGAGTGTCCGGCCCGGGCGCTGAGATAGCGCCCATGGACGAGCTCGCGGCGTACGAGCGGCGCTTCCGTGCGGCCGGGCTGCCGCTCTTCATCGAGGACTACTCCGCTCGCGAGGACGTCTTCACGCGCGCCGCCCCCTTCCTCACCCTCGTCTTCCTCGGCGAGATGCTCGGGGCGGTCCAGCTCGACTGGTCGGTCGCCGGCAACATCGCCGCCGCGCTCGGCGGGCTCGCGGTGCTGCTCGTGGCCTTCGGCCTGCTCAACCGGCTGCGGGGACGGCCGTTCTGGTCCTTCCCGGAGACCGTCGGTCCGGTGGAGCTCACGGCCTTCGTCCTGCTCCCGGCGATGCTGCCGCTGATCTTCGGCGGCCAGCTCGGCAGCGCGCTCGCCACCGCCGCCGGCAACGCGCTCCTGCTCGCGGTCGTCTACGCCGCGGTGGGCTACGGCCTCCTGTCGATCGTCCGCTGGGCGTCAGGGCGCCTACTCGGCCAGCTGCGAGCCTCGCTCAACCTGCTCACCCGCGCGCTGCCGCTGCTGCTCGTCTTCACCAACGTCCTCTTCCTCACCGGCGAGCTGTGGGAGTCGATGCGCACGATGCCCACCTCGTTCGCCCTGCTGCTCGTCGGCCTGATCAGCGTGGTGGGCGGCTCCTTCCTCCTCGCCCGGATCCCGCGCGAGGTGCGGGCGCTCGAGCGCGACGCCGGCGGGGACGGCCCGGCGCTGAGCTGGCGCCAGCGCGTGAACGTCGGCCTCGTGATGCTGGTCACCCAGGGGCTGCAGATCCTGATCGTGGGTCTGGCCGTGTTCGCCTTCTTCGTGGCGGTGGGCCTGCTGATGGTCAACGCCGAGGTGCGCCGCCAGTTCATGGGCAGCGCCGGCCACGTGGTGCTCCGCTTCCACCTCTTCGGGGAGCCGATCCAGGTCACGCGCGAGCTGCTTCGCGTCTGCGCCGGCGTCGGCCTCTTCTCCGGTTTCTACTGGGCGGTGGCGGTGCTCACCGACGCGAGCTACCGCGAGGAGTTCCTCGACGACCTCACGCGCGAGATGTCGGAGACGTTCAAGGCGCGCGCCGAGTATCTCGCCCTACGTGCCGACGCGTAGGTACGATCGCCGTATGGCGCAGGCAATCGTCTGCGGTGCCGGGGCCGCCGGACTGGCCAGCGCCGCATGCCTGCAACGAGCCGGTGTCGCCACCATGGTGCTCGAGCGCGGTGACGCCGTCGGGATGAGCTGGCGCCGGCGCTACCCGGCGCTGCGCCTGAACACGCTCGGCTGGATGTCTACGCTCCCCGGCTACCGCGCGACCCGCAGGCGCTACGGCGAGTTCCCGACTCGGGACAACTGGGTGCGCTACCTCGAGGACTACCGCCGCCACCATGACCTCTCGATCGAGTTCGAGACGTCCGTCGAGCGCGTCGAGCGAGCGGACGGCGGCTGGCGGGTGGAGACGACGGACGGCTCGCGCCACGCGACCTTCGTCGTGATCGCCACCGGCTTCGACCACGACCCGCATCTCCCGGACTGGCCCGGACGCGACGGCTTCACCGGCGAGCTGATGCACGCATCCGAGTACCGCGACACGGCGCCGTTCCGGGGCCGCGACGTCCTGGTCGTCGGCGCGAGCATCACCGGCACGGAGCTCGCCGCCTTCCTGGCGAACGAGGGCGCCGCACGCGTGCGCCTGTCGATGCGCACCCCACCGAACGTCTTCCCGCGGAAGTGGCTCCGGATCCCGTTGAACATGGTCGCCCTGGTCGCCGACTACGGCCCGCGCGCCGTCGCCGACGCGAACGGCCGGATGATGCAGCGGATCGTCTACGGCGACCTGAGGAAACACGGCCTCCCCTCCGCGCCGCAGGGCATCCGCAGCACGATGGAGGAGCGCTGGATGGGGCCGGCCGTCGATGCCGGCTTCGTGCAGGCGGTCAAGCAGAACCGCATCGAGCTGGTCCAGGCCGTCCAGGCTTTTGATGGAGACGACGTCGTCCTGGCCGACGGATCGCGAATCCAGCCGGAGGCGGTGATCGCCGCGACCGGCTACACGCGCGGCCTCGAGACCGTGGTGGGTCACCTGGGCGTGCTCGAGCGAGGAGGGCCGCGTGGCTGGCCGACCGTCGAGGTGGCCGAGGCGCCGAACCTGTTCTTCGTCGGCTACACCGCCAGGGTCAGCGGGCAGCTGCGCATGATGCGCTTCGATGCGCGGCGGGTGGCGCGGCGCGTCAAGCGCCGCCTGCACGCCGCGCCGCGGCCGGCGCCCGCCGAGCCGGTCCTCTCGGGTTGAACCCGCCGCTGTTCGAGCGCGATGCGGACCCCGAGCCGCTGCGCATGTTCCAGGCCTGGTTCGCCGAGGCCCGCGACACCGGGATGGAGCTGCCGGAGGCGGTCGCGCTCGCCACGGCGACGGCCGACGGCGCGCCCTCCGCTCGCATGGTGCTGCTGAAGGGCGCCGACGAAGCCGGCCTCGTCTTCTTCACGAGCTACCTGAGCCGCAAGTCGCACGAGCTCGGGCTCAACCCGCGCGCCGCGCTGCTCTTCCACTGGCGGCCGCTCGGCCGCCAGGTCCGCGTAGAGGGAGCGGTCGACCGGGTAAGCGCCGACGAGACCGAACGCTACGTCCGCAGCCGCCCCCGGGCCAGCCAGATCAGCGCGCTCGCCTCGCCCCAGAGCCAGGTGATCGAGGGCCGCGAGGAGCTCGAGAAGCGCGTTGCCGACCTGACGCGCCGCTACGCCGACCACGACCCGCCGCTACCGAGCGACTGGGGCGGCTGGCGACTGAAGCCGGAAGCCTGGGAGTTCTGGCAGGACCGCGAGGACCGCCTGCACGACCGGCTGCGCTACCGCCGCGCCGATGCCGGCGGGCCGTGGGTCGTCGAACGGCTGGGGCCATGAGGCGCTAGTCGCTAGTCGTTAGGCGCTAGAACGGCCGAGGGCTCAAGCCCTAGCGACTAGCGACTAGCGACTGAACTACGTCTGCTGGTAATTCGGCCCATCTCCACCCTCGGGCGGCGTCAGCCGCCCTCCCTTGGCCGTGATGGCCCCGCACTGAACGCAGTTCGAGGGGGTGATGTTCAGCTTGACCTCGCGCTTCGGGTCGAGCTTGCCGTTCTGCGCGGCCTCGAGTTCCTCCTCGGGGACCTCGTAGACCTGCGCGGGGCACATGTTCTGCCACATGAGCGCCAGCTCGAGCGGCACCTTGTCCTGGACGCGGATGTGGTTGGGCGCATCGTCGCGCGTGGCGTTGCCTGACGCGAACACCGAGCTGAGCTTGTCGAAGGTCTTCTTGCCGTCGGGCTTGGGGTAGTCGCGCTCCTTGCCGACGAAGACGTCCACGGTGGCGTCGTCGTGCGTCGCCCAGCGGCCCCCCGGGAAGCGGCCGCCGGTGAGGATCATCGCGCTGCCGATCGCGCTGCCGAGGAAGAAGCCGAACTTCGAGGCCGGCTGGCGCATGTTGCGCGTCTTGTAGAGGTCCTCGACGATCACGGAGTCCTGGACGCGCTCGTCGTAGTTCGAGAAGTCCTCGGTCTTGCCGGACTTGAGCCGCTCCATGATCGCCTCGGCGGCGTAGATGCCAGCGTGCATCGCGTAGTGGACGCCCTTGAGCTCCGACACGTTGCACATCCCGGCGCCGTCGCCGGTGAGGATCAACCCGGGCGCCCAGGCCTGGGGCGGCATCGCCCAGTAGCCGCCCGACGGGATCGTCTTGGCGCCCCAGCCGACGCGCTTGCCGCCCTCGATCAGCTTGGCCACCAGCGGGTGCCCCTTGAGCTGCTGGAGCGCGTCGTGGACCGAGAAGCGGGCGTCGCGGTAGTCGAGACCGACCACGATGCCGAGCGAGATCTTGTCCTCGCCCATCGGGTAGATGAACGAGCCGCCGAACTCGCGGTACTTGGCGCCGAAGCGGAGCGGCCAGCCCGCGGTGTGGATCACGCGATCGAGTGGCTTCTCGACCTCCCACACCTCCTTGACGCCGAGCTCCCACTGCTGCGGATCCTCGGAGCCGAGATCGAAGTGGCGGATCGCGGCGCCGGTCAGGTGGCCCTGGGTGCCCTCGGCGAGCACGGTGGCCTTGGCGATCAGGTCGGAGCCGGGCTCGAAGTTGGAGAGCTCGTTGCCCTCGCGGTCGCGGCCCTTGTCGCCCGAGCGGACGCCCACGACCTGGCCCTCCTCGACGAGCAGCTTGTCCGCGGCGGTCTCGCCGAGGATGTAGACCCCGGCCTCCTCCGCCTTCTCCGCGAGCCAGCGGCCGAGCTGGGCGATCGAGGTGACGTGATTGCCCTCGTTGCGGAAGGGAGGCGGCACCGGATGCAGCGGCAGCGCCCGCTTCGAGTTGGGCAGCATGTAGGCGGAGTCCTTCTCCACCGTCCCGAACGTCGGCCAGTCCTCCTCGGGGATGTCCGGGAAGAGCTCCTTCATCGCCGACGGCCGCATCATGGCCCCCGACATCAGGTGCGACCCCGGGCCCTTGCCCTTCTCGACCAGAGCCACCGGCACCTCGCCGAGCGACTCCATGAGCTGCGGCTCGTCCTCGAGCAGCTGCGTCAGCCGGATCGCGCAGGCAAGCCCGGCCGGACCACCGCCGACGATGACGACGCCAACCTCAATCCGCTCGTCCTCCGGATCGCTGGGCGCCTGTACGAACTCCTTGTCGGAGTCGACGTGAGGAGGGAATTCGATTGGTGCAGTGCTCATACGAGTCGCTAGGCGCTAGGCGCTAGTCGCTAGGAACGGCCGAGGGTCAAGCCCTAGCCACTGGCGACTAGCGACTTATCCCTTCTTCGCCTTCACCGCCTCCGTGAGCTTGGGCAGGATCTTGTTCAGGTCGCCGACGATTCCGAGGTCGGAGAATTCGAAGATCGGCGCGTTCGGGTCCTTGTTGATCGCGACGATGTTCTCCGAGGCCTGCATGCCGACCTTGTGCTGGATCGCGCCGGAGATGCCGGCCGCCAGGTAGAGCTTGGGCGCGACCGTCTTGCCGGTCTGCCCGATCTGGGCGGCATAGGGGTACCAGCCGGCGTCGACCACGGCACGTGTGGCGGCGACCGCGCCGCCGAGCGCCCCGGCGAGCTCCTCGCAGAGCTGGAAGCCCTCGGCCTTGCCGAGCCCGCGGCCGCCGGCCACGAGGATGTCGGCGCCCTCGATGTCGACCTCCTCCTCGCCGCTCTCGCCGCGAGTGACCATGCGGGCCTTGGTGGAGTGCTCCTCGAGCTGTACGTCGACGTCGACGACCTCCGCGTCGCCACCGCCCGACTCGGCGATGTCGAACGCGTTGAGGCGGCCGATGATGATCCCGGGCTCGCCCGTGTACTCGACGTCCACGATCTGCGAGTCCTGGAGGATCGGGCGCTCGGCTATGAGCTTGCCGTCCTGGGCCTTGACGGCGGTGACCTCCATGGTCACGCCGGCGCCCAGGCGGGCCGTGAGCCCCGCGCCGACCTCGAAGCCGAGCAGGCCGCCGCCGAAGAGGGCGTACTTGTAGCCCTCGTCCTGGATGACCTTGGCCATCGCGTCGACCACCGGCTGCGCGAGGCCCTCGGGCCCCTTGACCCGGTAGACCTTGGACGCGCCGTACTTGCCGAGCGAGGCGCAGAGCTCGTCGCTGAGGTCGTCGCCCTCGCCGACCACGACCGCGGCGGCCTCGCCGCCGATCTCGCCGGCCAGCTTTCCGGCCTGCGACACGGCGCCCAGCGAGTTCTTGTTGAACTCGCCCTCGTAGTGAAGTGCGTAGGTCAGGATGCTCATTTGACGCTCCTTCCGTGGCCCGCGTGCCCGTGGGGACGCGCCAGGCCAAGCGAATCAAGGACGCAGGGTGAGTGCGGGCACGTGATGCCCGGACGAACCCGAGGACGCAGAGTCGCGCCGGCATGGCGCGTCATCCGCGGGTGCGGGGGTCGCGGAAGGTGCGTCATGCCAACAGCTTCCTTTCCTCGAGCCAGGACACGACCTTCTCGACGGTCTCGCCCGTGTCCTCGTCCTCGATGATCTCGCCGGCCTGCTTCTCGGGCGGCGGGTTGATCGCGAGCACGGCCGTGCGCGAGCCGTCCTCGCCCACCTTGTCGGCCTCGATGCCGACGTCGCCGGCGGCCTTCGTGTCGAGGGGCTTCTTCTTCGCGCCCATGATCGCCTTGAGCGACGGGTAGCGCGGCTCGTTGATGGCGTCGCCGACCGAGATGACGGCCGGGATGTCGACCTCGACGGTGTCGTAGCCGTACTCGGCCTGACGGCGGCAGCGCAGCTTGCCCTCCTCGGTCTCCATCTCGATCACCTGGGTGAGCGAGGGCATCTTGAGGTGGTCGGCCACGACCGCGCCGATCGTGTAGCACTCGCCGTCGTCCGACTGCTGGCCCAGCAGGACCAGGTCGGGCGACTCGCTCTCGAGCACCTTCGCGAGCGCGTAGCCGGTCGCGCAGACGTCGGAGCCGGCGAGCGACTCGTCCGTCAGGTGGACCGAGCGGTCGGCGCCGAGCGACACGGCCTTGTGCAGCGCGCGAAACGCCGACTCCGGGCCCATCGTGACGGCCACGATCTCGTCGACGTCGACCTTGCCGCCCTCGCGGATCTGCATGGCGGCCTCGATCGCGTGCGTGTCAAAGGGGTTCAGGTTGGTCTCGCCGGACCGGTCGAGGCGCTTGGAGTTCGAGTCCATGCGCTTCTCAACCGCGGCGTCGGGCACCTGTTTGACCAGGACACAGATCTTCAAGAGAACGTTCTCCTTCTGAGTGGTTCCGGGAGCCGAGGCGGAATCTGGCTCCATCCGGCGATCCGCGCGACTCACCGTCACGGGAACCGGCGTTCGGCATATTACCCCATTGACTGACGAGTCAATCTAATGAGTAGAACGGCAGGCGCTAGTCGCTAGTCGCTAGGAACGACCGCCCCAGCGACTAGCGCCTAACGACTAGCGACTTCTAGCCGACTGTTCTCAGCGTCAGCCCGCCCAGACCGTGCGCGGCTGCGTCCTGCAGCACGAAGTCCAGGTTGGAGCCACCCTCGCCGGCGGTGACCACGGTCAGCGCGCCGCCGTTCGCGCCGACGCCCACGGTGTCGACGATCCCGAACGCCGTGTTGTTGTCGGTGACGTCGGCCACGGGTCCACCCGAGTCGCCCGGCGTGACCAGGCCGAGGATGTCGTGGTGGCCGCCGTCGATCGCGTTCAGCACTCCGACGCGCTGCTGCTGGGTCGGGGCGGTGGCGTCGGTGGCGATGCCGTGACCCGAGAACTGCATCACGTTGCCCTTGGCGTAGTTGTGCGACACGCCGGTCGGGATGCTCGGGTGTCCGGCGAGCGCCGGATCGACCTGGCCGAGGACGCCCGAGTCGAGGCGGATGATCGAGTAGTCGCGGCCCGGCGTGTCTGGATCACCGCGCAGAGCGACGGTCCCGATTCGCTCGACGCTGCTTCCGAGCGAGCCGCTCGCGAGGTTCACGACCGAGCCCTGGCCGGCAACACAGTGAGCGGCCGTGGCGGCGTAGGGACCGCCGGGGCCGTCGAGGATCCACGCCAGGGTGCAAAAGGATCCGTCGGACTCGATCGACGAGCCCGGCTGGATCGTCGCCGCGGATGCCGATGCCGGCACCGCGATCAGCGCAGCGGCGATCGCCGTCGCCGCAATCAGCTTCCTGCAGGTCATGCGATTCCCCCCTACCTAGCTTCGTTTGGCCCCGCCCTTGGGGCCCTCCGAACGATATATGCCCGCGCGCCGCGGGGGCGAACCCCCGCGGCGCGTCGTCAAAACGTCCAGCGATCGGGCGTCAGGCCGCGGCCGGCTCCGGCAGCGCGTCCAACGCGGGCTCCCGCTCGATCTCGCGCTCGCGCACCAGCAGCAGCGCCAGGAGCGAGCCGGCGAGGGCGAGGATGCCGCCGATCAGGAGGATCTCGTTGAACCCGGCCAGGAAGCCCTCCCGCGCGGCGTGCACCGAGCTCGGAGGAACGTGATCGAGGTTGCCGGAGGACGCGGCCTCCACGAGCCGCCGCGGCGCCGAGCCGACCGCCGCCGGCGAGCCGGAGGCGACGTCACGCACCTCGCTCGCCCCGCGGCCGAGGAAGATCGCGCCCCAGGTGGCGATCCCCACTGCGATCCCGACCTGGCGGAACGTGTCGTTGATCCCCGAGGCCATACCGCTCTTCTCCTTCGGTACGACGCTCAAGGCGACGTCCGCGATCACCGGGTTGAGCAGGCCGACGCCGGCACCCGCGAGGAGGAAGCCGGGCAGGAGCCCGGTCCAGTCGTCGCCCGGCTGGATGCCGGACATCAGCAGCAGGCCGCCGCCCGCACCGGCAAGGCCGAGACTCATCATCACGCGCGCCGGAACCCGTGACAGGAGCGCGCCCGCGACCGGAGCAGCGAGGAAGCTCATGACCGTTACGGGCAGGTAGCGAAGGCCGGCCTCGAACGGCGAGGCGCCCAGGTAGTTCTGCAGGTACAGCGTGATGTAGAGGAACAGGGCGAACATCGAGCCCGACACCGCGAAGGCCGCGACCTGGACGCCCGTGAACGCCGGCCGCTTGAACAGGCCGAGCGGGAGCATCGGCTCCTTGGCGCGCCGCTCGATCGCGACGAAGCTCGCGAGGAGCAGCGCCGAGCCGGCGAGCAGCGACACGATCAGCGTGCTGCCCCAGCCCTCGTCGTTGCCGCGCAGGAGCGCGAGGACGAGCACGAACAGCGCGGCGCTGAAGGTCGCCGTCCCCAGCCAGTCGACACGCGTTGCGTTGGGGTCGCGGCTCTCGCGCAGCTTGGCGTAGGTCACCGCGATCGCCGCGATGCCGATCGGGACGTTGAGGTAGAAGACGGACTGCCAGCCGAGCGCGTCGGTGAGCACGCCGCCGACGAGCGGGCCGATGGCCACGGCGCCGCCGATCGTCGCGCCCCAGATGCCCAGCGCCGTGCCGCGCTCCTTGCCCGAGAACTCCTGGGCGATCAGCGCCAGCGAGGTGGAGAACATGACCGCGCCGCCC